>JAAYBR010000062.1 GCA_012730045.1 Candidatus Hydrogenedentota bacterium
CGGCGGCCTTGTCTTTGGGTTTCGCGCCGGCCCGGTGTTTGAAAGGAAGACAAGGCCAGCGGGACGCTGGCGGTACGGGGGGCAGAAGACAGGGCCAGCGGGACGCTGGCGGTACGGGGGGCAGAAGACAGGGCCAGCGGGACGCTGGCGGTACGGGGGCGGTCAGGCGGGGGGTTATACTATGCGGGAGGGCGCTTATGGACGACAATCTGGACATCGCGTATCCCAGAGACAGTGAAGACGCCTCGAAACGCGGGCGCAAGAAACTGCCGCATTGGGAGTTGGAAGGGGGCTGTTACGCAGTCACGTTCCGGCTGGGGGACTCGTTGCCACGGGCGGTGCTGGACTCTTTTCTTCAGGAGCGGAACGCCCTCGCCGCAGCCCTGCAGGAGAAGGGGGAACTGACCCGCGCCGAAGAACTGTCTCTGGCGCGCGTGATGAATGACAAGGTGGAGTCCTGGCTGGACGCGGGGCGCGGGGCCTGTCCCCTCCGGAAGCCGGAGGTCGCCGCCGTGGTGGCGGAGGCGCTACGTTCCTTTCACGGAGAGCGATACCGGCTTGTGGCCTGGTGTGTCATGCCGAACCATGTGCACGCCGTGGTGCAGCCGCTCGGACAGATCACCCTTGAGCGGGTGATGCACTCGTGGAAGTCGTATACCGCACACAGGTGCAACAAGGTCCTCGGGAAGTCCGGCGGTTTTTGGCAGCGGGAGAGTTATGACCGACTGCTGCGAAATGCCGAAGAGTTGGAGCATGCCGTTGAATACGCGCTCACCAATCCGGAGCATGCCGGATTGACGGGGTGGCCGTGGCGGGGGCTGATGAGGGGGCTGGAATTGAGGATGGGGCTGCGGCCTTGGCCGACGCCGCTGCAGCGGTATTGATTGGTGCGGAGAAGACGAGGCCAGCGGGACGCTGGCGGTACGGCAGGGCGAAGACGAGGCCAGCGGGACGCTGGCGGTACGGTAAGGCGGAAGACAGGGCCAGCGGGACGCTGGCGGTACGGGGGTGGGCAGGCGGGGCTGTTCCGTACCGCCGCCGTCCCGGCGGCCTTGTCTTTGCCTTTCTTTCGGGCTTTCGCCCGTGGGGGCGCGCTGGTATAATGCCTCCCATGAAACTGATCATCCAGATTCCGTGCTACAACGAGGAGGAGACCCTCGGCGTCACGCTGGACGCGCTGCCGCACAGCCTGCCGGGGGTGGACACGGTGGAGTGGCTGGTGGTGGATGACGGGTCCACGGACCGGACGGCGGAGGTGGCGCGGGCGCGCGGGGTGGACCATGTCATCCGGTTCCGCACGAACCGGGGACTGGCGCGGGCGTTCATGGCGGGGCTGGACGCCTGCATCGCCCGGGGGGCGGACATCATTGTCAACACGGACGCGGACAACCAGTACAACGCGGCGGACATCCCCGCGCTGATCGCGCCGATCCTGCGGAACGAGGCGGAGATTGTGGTGGGGGCGCGGCCGATTGACGAGGTGGCGCACTGGTCGCCGCTGAAGAAGCTGCTGCAGAAGGCCGGGTCGTGGGTGGTGCGGGTGGCCAGCAAGACCAGCATCCCCGACGCGCCCAGCGGATTCCGCGCCATGAGCCGCGACGCGGCGCTGCGGCTGAACGTCTTCGGCGACTACACGTACACGCTGGAGACGATCATCCAGGCGGGCCGGAAGAACATGGCCATCACCTCGGTGCCCGTGCGGACGAACCCCGACCTGCGCCCGTCCCGGCTGGTCCGCAACATCCCGTCCTATGTCCAGCGCTCGCTGTTCACCATCGTGCGCATCCTGATGACCTACCGGCCCTTCCGGTTCTTCGCCTTTCCGGGCGTCTTTCTGTTCTTCGTGGGCACCCTGCCCGCCGTCCGGTTCCTCTTTCTCTACTGGCAGGGCCGGGGCTTTGGAAACATCCAGTCCCTGCTGTTCGGGGTGCTGTTCATGGGCACGGGCGCGGCGCTGGTGGTGGTCGGGCTGCTGGCCGACCTCATCGGGATCAACCGGCAGCTCATGGAGGAGATCCGGTGGCGGCTGCGCCAGATGCAGTTGAACGAGCGGACCGGCGCGCCGGAGGAGGTTCCGCCGTCCCGGCGCGGTGACTGAGTTGCGGCGGGTGCGCCCGCCGATGGAGGACACATGGGCTTTTCCTCTTCCTGCCTGGTTGCCGCGCTGCTTCTCGGCGCGGTTTCCGGCGAGATGGCGTTTCTTTCCGGATCGGACCCCGCGACCCGGCGCGCGGCGGTGCTCGACACGGCGACCGGCGCGGTCGCGCCCGTGGGGCCGGGGGCCAGCGACGGCGCGCCGGTGTGGGCCCCCGGCGGGGCGCGGCTGGCGTTTTCAACGAAGGGGGAGGAGGGGCTGGAAATCTGGGTGACCGGCCCTGACGGCGGCGACCGGCGCCTTCTCCGCATGGGGGAGGAGAGCCTTTCCGCGCCCCGGTGGTCCGCCGACGGCGCCAAGATCGCCTGCATCGCCGAGGGCCCCGGAACGGGCGGGCGCGTGGTGGTGTTTGATGTTGCGTCCGGGGAGTCCGCGTTCTGGGGGGGCGAGGGCGTGCGCGCGGCGCGGCCCGTGTGGCTGCCCTCCACGGATCTGATGCAGGCGCTGGATCCGGAAAGCCAGTCGGAGACGGCGGAGAAACTGGCCCCCCTGAAGGAGGAGGCCCTGCGCGACGGCGCGCTGCTGGCCGCGGGCATCTTCGGCGAAAAGCGGATCAGCACCGAGCTGGTGCTGGTCACGCGCACGCAGACCGTGCCCCTGCTTCCCCTGCTGGTGAAGGACTCCGCGCGTTTCGCCGAGTGGTCCGTGGAGTCCGACCGCAAGGGCCGGCAGCTCGCCTACGAGTCCAACGACGGCGGCGACCGGGAACTCTACGTCCTGGGCCGCCGCGGCATCACCAACGTGAGCAACCACCGCGCCGCCGACTGGAACCCCGTGTGGTCGGATGACTACCAGTGGCTCGCCTTCGAGTCGTTCCGCGGCGGCCGCCGGGGGGTCTACCGCGTGCTGGTGGGCACGGGCAACGTGCTGCCCGTGGCCGTGCGGGAGGCCGCCGACTGCTGGGCCCCCGCCTGGTCGCCCGATGACGAGTGGATCGCCTTTGTTTCCGACGAGGAGGGCGCTCCCCAGATATTCGCCGTCGGGCCGGCGGGCGGCGAGGCCGTGCGTCTCACGGACGGCAAAGAGGGAGCGCTCGCCCCGGCATGGCGTCCCAAGCCGGAGAAGGACTGACAGGATGACCAAGCAATCCACCATGGCCGTCCGGCATGCGTTCCGCACCGCACTCTGCGCGGGGGTGCTTTGCCTTCTGATGCTGGGGTCCGCCCCCGCATCCGCGCGCGAGGCCGACGGCACGCTCGGATTGATCCGCCGCCCGAACAACGGCATGCCCGCCCTGGTCACCCCCGGGGGCTCCTTTGAGGCCGTGCTGCTGGGCGAGGCGGAGCTGCGGCTCGCGCAGGGGGACCGGGAATGGCCCCTTTCCCCGTCGTGGACCGCCCTGCCCGGAGGCCGACACGCGGCGACCTGCGCGGTGCCCGCAGATGTCCCCCCCGGCCCCTGCGTGCTGCGCGCGGCCGCCGAAGGCGTCACCGACGAGAACGCACGCGCCGTGTGGGTTCTCGCCGAGTTCCCGAAGGAATACTACGTTGCGGCGCACCTCAGCGACACGCATATCGGCAAAGAGCGCTACGAGCGGTCCTCCGATGACATTAACCGTGACCTCTTCGCCGAGGTGAACCGGAGCGACGCGGCGTTTGTGGCCGTGACCGGCGACCTCACCGAGAACGGGGATCCCGACCAGTTCCGGCGTTTTCTCGCCGTGCTGGACACGGCGACCCTGCCGTCCTTCGTCTGCGCGGGCAACCACGACCGCGACGCCGACGCCTACGAGCGATTCTTCGACACATCCACCTACCTGTTCACTTTTGGGCGGGACGGGTATCTCGTCTACGACACGCGGGAATACCTCGTGGCCGACGACGAGGGCCCGCAGAACGGGCTGCTGCACCAATTCCGCCGGGCGCTCAAGCCGTCGCGGTGGACCGTGGGGCTCACGCACCGCCACGAGGACGGCATGGGCATGCGGGCCCAGTTGCTGCTCTATGTGGACGAACCGCTCGATTTTCTGCTTCAAGGCCACACCCATACGGAGAATGAGCCCGGACAACGGGTTCCCTGGGGCACCACAATGCAGTACATTGTGCCCGCCGCCATAGACGGACATCTCCGGCTGCTGGATGTCACCGAACAGGGGGTGATCCCCCGCGCCGTGGCGCGTCCCGTGGAGACGGGGGCGCGCAGGGACGGCCGGCAGGGACCGCCCCGCTGAGCGTTGAGAAAGGCGTTTTTTGCGATGTGTGCGGTTTTTGCGGTTGGAAATGGGCGCACCGGAAATGGTATAAGAGACGCGGCGGGCGCGGGTGCGCCCGTTCTTTTCACCCCCACAGTACTCCGCGCCGGGGTTTCCCCGGCGTGAAAAACAAAGAAACCGCGATTTTGCGGGTTTTCTTGACAGTAAGGCGTACGTCATGTTGGAAGCGTTACTCTATCCGGAAAGCATCGCCGTTATCGGTGCGTCAAAAAGTCCCGGCAAGGTCGGCTATGCCGTGCTGGACAACCTGATCAAGGCCGGCTTCAAGGGCCCGCTGATTCCGGTGAACCCCACGGCCGACGAAATCTTGGGCTTGCGCTGCCATAAAGATGTCCGCGACGCGGGCGTCAAGGTGGACCACAGCATCATTGTGGTGCCGAACAAGGCGGTGCTGGCGGCGGTGGAGGCGTCGGTGGCCGCCGGGGCGAGGGCCGTCACGGTGATCACGGCGGGGTTCAAAGAGGTGGGCGCCGAGGGCGCGGCGATGGAGCGCGAGGTGGCGGAGTACTGCCGCAAGCGCGGCGTGCGGATGCTCGGGCCGAACTGCCTGGGCCTGCTCAACACGCAGAACCATATGAACGCGTCCTTCGCGGCGCAGTTTCCGAAACCGGGCAGCATCTCGGTGCTGTCGCAGTCGGGCGCCCTGTGCACGGCGATTCTGGACTGGAGCGAGGGCCGCGGCGTCGGGCTGGCCAAGCTGCTGAGCATCGGGAACAAGGCGGATCTCTGCGAGACGGACCTGCTGGAGTGCCTGGCGGACGACGACCAGACGCGGGTGATCGTGGCCTATCTTGAGAGCATCGCCTCCGGGCCGGAGTTCATCAAGGTGGCCGAGGCGGTCTCCGCGAAGAAGCCGGTTGTGGTGCTCAAGGCGGGCACCACGGCGGCGGGCGGCAAGGCGGCCTCCTCCCACACGGGCAGCCTGGCGGGCGCGGACATCGCCTACGGCGCGGCGTTCAAGCGCGCGGGCGTGGTGCGCGCGGAGAACTTCGAGGCGCTGTTCGACTACGCGCAGGCCTTCGCGACGCAGCCCCTTCCCAAGGGCGACCGGATCGTGGTGATCACCAACGCGGGCGGCCCCGGCATCATGGCGGCCGACGCGGTGGAAACCCTCGGCATGAAAATGGAGCCCCTCACCCCCGAGGTGGCCGAGCATGTGAAGAAGAACCTGGCGGCGGCGGCGAGCGTGGCGAACCCGGTGGACGTGCTGGGCGACGCGCCGCCGGAGAAATACGCCATGGCGCTCGAGGCGGTGCTGGCGGACCCGAAGACGGACGGCGTGGTGGTCATCCTGACGCCGCAGGCCATGTCCGATCCGGACGCCACGGCGGACGCGATCATCCAGGCGGCGGCGGCGTGCGACAAGCCGGTGCTCGCGTGCTTCATGGGCGGGTCCAACGTGCTCGGCGCGCGCGCGAAGTTTGTGGCGGGCGGGGTGCCGGACTACACCTCCCCCGAGCGGGCCGTGGCGGCGATGAAGGCCATGGTGGGCTACAGCGCATGGCGGAACCGCCCGCCGCGCATCGTGACGCGGTTCCCCGTGAACCGGCACCGGGTCGAGCGTGTGCTGGCGCGGCAGGCCCGGTCCAACCGCAAGGAGATGGGCGAGGTCGAGGCGAAGGAAATCCTGAAGGCCTACGACTTCAACGTGCTTCCCGGCGCGCTGGCGCGCACGGCGGAGGAGGCGGTGGCCATCGCGGAGCGCGCGGGCTACCCCGTGGCGATGAAGATCGTCTCGCCGGACATCCTGCACAAGTCCGACATGGGCGGCGTGAAGCTGAACCTTTCCAAACCGTCGGAGGTGATGGACGCCTTCGATCTCATGATGCTCCGCATCAGCCGCCGGGCGCCCGGCGCCCTGCTCCGCGGCGTCTACGTCGAGAAGATGGGGAAGCCCGGCCGCGAGGTCATCCTCGGGATGCACCGCGACCCGCAGTTCGGCCCCATGCTCATGTTCGGCCTCGGCGGCATCTTCGTCGAGGTGATGAAGGACGTGAGCTTCTATCTGGCCCCGCTGACCAGGTCGGAGGCCATGGAGATGCTGAAGCGGACCCGGTCCTACGCGCTGCTGCGCGGCGCGCGGGGCCAGGCGGGCGTGGATCTGGACGTCATCGCGGGCGCGCTCCAGCGCATCAGCCAGCTGGTGACGGACTTCCCGCAGATAGAAGAGATGGACATCAACCCGTTCATCGTGGGTGAAGCCGGCACCCTCCCCGTGGTGGCCGACGCGCGCATGATCATTTCCGGAGTCGAGTAACATGAGCACCGAGACCAAGAAGCCGAGTTACAACGTGAATTGGCAGCAGGACTACGCGGAGATGGTTGTCACCTCCGCCGAGGCGGTCCGCAGCATCCAGCCGGGCATGCGCGTCTTTCTGGGCACCGGCTGCGCCACGCCGCTGGAGCTGGTGCGCGCCCTGGTCGCCCGGGCGGGCGAGCTGGCCGACATCGAGATCGTGCAGCTGCTGACCCGCGGCGACGCCCCCTACGCCACCAGCGATCTGGCGAGCTGCTTCCCCGTGAACAGCTTTTTCATCTCCGCCAACGTGCGCGGCATCATCCAGCAGGGCATGGGCGACTACACCCCCATCTTCCTGTCGGACATCCCGCGCCTCTTCCGGTCGGGCCGCCTCCCCCTCGATGTGGCGATGATCCAGGTCACCCCGCCCGACGAGAACGGCCTGTGCAGCCTGGGCGTGTCGGTGGACATCACGCGCAGCGCCGCCGAAAACGCGCGCATCGTGATCGCGCAGGTCAACCCGCAGATGCCGCGCACCCTGGGCAACGCCAGCGTGCACGTCTATGACCTGGACTACATGGTCCCCGTGGACGCCCCGATCATCGAGGAGCCCGCACCCGCCTACCGGGAGGGCACCGAGGAGATCGGCGAATTCCTCGCCGGCCTTGTCGAGGACGGGTCCACGGTCCAGCTGGGCATCGGCCGCGTCCCGCAGGCCGTCGCCAAGTTTCTCCGGGACAAGAAGGAGCTCGGCATCCACACCGAGATGCTCACGGACGCCATCATTGACCTGGTGGAGTCCGGCGTCATCACGGGCGCGAAAAAGACCCTCGACCGCGGCAAGATCGTCGCCAGTTTCGTCATGGGCTCCCAGCGCCTCTACGACCTGGTGGACAACAACCCCGTCTTCTCCTTCAACCCCACCGAGTATGTGAACGACCCGCACGTGATCAGCCGCCAGAACAAGATGGTCGCCATCAATGTGGGCCTCGAGGTGGACCTCACCGGCCAGGTCTGCGCCGACTCCATCGGGCACCAGTTCTACTCCGGCATCGGCGGCCAGGTGGATTTCAACCGCGGCGCCGCGCGCTCGGAGAACGGCAAGGCCGTCATCGCCCTGCACTCCACCACGGGCGAGGGCAAGTCCCGCATCGTCTCCACCCTGACCCACGGGGCGGGCGTGGTCACCACCCGCGGCGACGTCCACTACGTGGTCACGGAGCACGGCGTGGCTTACCTCCACGGCAAGAGCATCCAGGAGCGCGCCCTGGCCCTCATCAGCATCGCGCACCCGGACTACCGCGAGCAGCTGCTCAAGGACGCCATCGGGATGCGCTATGTGCGCGCCGAGATGCAGGACTACAGCGGAAAGATCACCGTGGGCCCCAAGGAAACCCGGACGACCATGCTGCTCGACGACGGCGCGCAGCTCACCATCCGGCCGATCCACCCCACCGACGAGCTCGCTCTCCGCGAGCTGTTCTACGCCCTCTCCCAGAAGTCCATCTACACCCGCTTCATGAGCCGCATGAAATGGGTCCCCCGCAAGCAGGTCAAGGACTTCGTCTACATTGACCACCGCAACGAGGTCTCCATCGTGGCGACCGTCCCGTCTGCGGACGGCGGCGACATCGTGGCCCTTGGCGGCTACTATCTCAACCCGCGCACCAACCGGGCCGAGGTCGCCTTCACGGTTCACGACGATTACCAGAACCGGCACATTGGCACCTTCCTCTTCAAGCAGCTGGTCACCATTGCCCGCAGAAACGGCATCGCCGGGTTCACCGCCGAGGTCCTCGACGAGAACAAGGCCATGCAGGCCGTGTTCAACAACTGCGGCCTCAAGACCGAGAGCAAGCTCGTTGAGGGCGTTTTCCACTACACCATGCAGTTTGACTGATTGACGCCCCCTGCCGGGAGTCCCATCGCGAAGACCACTAGTCGCATTTTTCGCCTTTTGCGCGGAAAATGCGACAAATTTTCCCTTGACATTCTTTTCAGCCTTGGTCTATAACAATACAAGATGGCCCGGAGTCCGTCCGCCCGTGATGCGGGGGGATGGACGGTTGGGCTAGTAAAAATGGACGGGATTGGCCGCCGGAGCCTTCCCCCCGGGCGGATTGCGCCGCCGAAGCGGGGGGTGAGAGGCCGCAACGGGCGCTCCCGTTGGTAGTTTGTTGACAACGGACTGCGGGGCCTCCGCAACACTGCGGATTCCCCGCGGGACCGGGACAGCGAATGGGCAAGGCGGGGCCGTCGGGCAGCTCCGGCGATTCCGTCAAAGGAGACAGGCGTATGCGCGCACGAACAGCGGCGGGCTGGATGCGGAAGGGGTCGGGGATCGCGGCGGCGGTGATGGCCGTGGCATGCGCCGCGGGGTTCGCCCAGGCGCAGGCCACCGACCAGGACATTGCCGGGGTGCTCGAATCCATGCGGGCCCCCGCGTCCGCGGAGCTTCCCGTCGTTCACCGCGATGACGCGGGCTACCTCCATTTTCTGGCCGCCCCGGCGGGTGGGCAGTTTGCCCTGCCCGGCGGCGCCGCAAAAAGCGGCGCGCCGGAGACCGCGGCGCGCGGGTATGTGGACGCGCACAAGGGCGCCTTCGGTCTTGCCTCGCCCGGCGCGGACCTGCGGGTGAAGAAGACCAAGGACCGCCCCAACGGCGCCGTGGTGCGTTTCTCCCAGACCCATGCGGGCCTTCCCGTCATCGGGGCCGAGATGGTGGTGCGCCTGTCCGCCGACGGCGGCGTGGCGATGGTGCTGAACGACATCATGACCGACGCGTCCGCGCTGGACGCGGACCCGTCGCTGCTGGCCCCCGATCTCACACCAGAGCAGGCGAAAGCGGCCGCGCTGCGCGCCGAATGCGCCCTTTCCCAGACGGAGAAGAACGCCTACACCGTTGGCGACACGCCCCTGCTGGCGGTGTTTTCCCCGCCGGTGTTCGGCATGAAGGGGGCTCCCGTGCTGGTGTACGAGGTGACCCTGAAGGACAAGACGCGGGCGAACGCCTCCGTGGCGGTGAGTGTGGACGCCAAGAGCGGGGAGATGGTTTTTCGCCGGGGGCTCGGCGCCGCGGCGCTCAGCCGCGAGATCTACGACGCCCAGGGCAAGCTCGACCCGCTGGCCGACCCCAAGCTTGTGCGCGAGGAGGGCAGCGACCCCACAGGCGACAAGTACGCCGACGCGCTGTATGACTACTTCGGCGACGTCTACAACTGGTACAAGGACAGCTTTGGCCGCGACAGCTACGATGACAACGGCGCCATGCTCAAGGGGTATGTCAACTGCCCGATGTACAACGCCTACTGGGACTCCTCGGAAGAGATCATGGTGTTCGACAACCGCCTGCTCGCTGACGACGTCGCCGGGCACGAGCTGACCCACGCGGTGACGGACGCCGAGGTGAGTTTCACCTATTTCGGCTTCTCGGGCGCCCTGTCCGAGATGTACTCCGACTGGGGCGGCGAGCTGGTGGACCTTTCCAACGGCCGGGGCGACGACAGCCCCGAGTTCCGCTGGTGGATCGGCGAGGACATGGAGCTGCTGATCCCCGACTCCCGCGGGCGCGACCGCGCCGACCCGGTCACGGAATACCCCGGGTTGCGCTACATGAAGGACCCGACGGTTTTCGGCGACCCGGACCGTCTCGGCAGCCCCTACCTGAAGAACCCCTACTCCATGACGGATCTGGGCGGGGTGCACGCCAACAACGGCATCGGCAACAAGCTGGTCTACCTGCTGACGGACGGCGACACCTTCAACGGCGAGACCGTCACCGGCATGGGTGAGGAGGTGGTCGGCCAGCTGTTCTACGCGGCATTGGACTCCCTTTCCACATCGGCCGACTACTATGACTTTTATTTCGCCCTTGGGGCCGCCGCCACCGACATAGGCCTTTCCTTCGATGGCAAACTTAATGTTGCCGCCGCGGCCCGCGCGGTCGAGATCGTTCCGCCGGAGGTGGCCCTGCTGGGGCTGCGCGACTTCCGGGCGGTGTCCGCAGTGGACGGCGACGGCCAGATTGCCGTCGCCCTCACCTGGACGAACCCCGCGATAGAGGACCTTTCCAACCTCACCGTGCTCCGCAATGTCGGCCGGTTTGCCCAGCGCCTTGGCGAGGGGACCATCCTGCCCGTGCAGCGGGGCGAGGACAAGTATCTCGACCGCGCGGTGGAGGAGGGCGTGGAGTATTACTACACCCTGATCGCCGACGTCACCGAGAGCTTCCCACAGATCGCCTATGCGCGCGTGGTGGCCGGCGCGCCCGCGCCCAGCGTGCTCAGCCAGCCCTTCGGTTACGACGCGATTCTCGGGCAGTCCGACCCGATGGACCTTTCCTTCTCCCAGCTGACCTTTACCCCCGTGGGGGCGCCCTCCGGGGGCGTCTCGGGCGACATGCCCGGCATCAGCTACTCGAACTACGAGGGCACCTTCCGCAAGAGTGTGTACGCGCTCCCGGTGGCCCGCGCCGACGCGGACGGCGGGGCCTACCGCCTCACCTTCACCGACGACAACGCGGTCTCCTATGTCGGGAGCGAGGTGCCCTTCCCCTTCTTCGGCAAGAAATACACGCAGCTGCATGTCGGCGCGAACGGGTACATCTCCTTTGCGGACGTGACGCCCATTCCCGAGCTGAACTTCCCCAGCCTGGCCGCGCATTTCGCCATCCCGCGCATCTCCTTCATGTTCAACGATTTCTCGCCCAGCATGGGCGGCGACGCCTGGTTCCGCCAGCTGGCCGACCGCATGGTGCTGACCTTTGAGGACATGCCCTCCTGGCCGTACTCTTTGCCCACGAACATGGTCGGCCGGACCACGGTCCAGGTGGAGCTGTTCTACAGCGGGCTGATCCGGTTCACCTATCTGGGTGTCGGCGCCGAGGATGCGCTTGTCGGCCTTTCAGACGGTGCGGGCTTCCCGCGCGACCCGTCCGAGGCCTTCCCCGACGAGGGCCTCCAGCAGGCCTACACCATTCCCGACCTGAGCGCGCTGCCCTCCGTGCAGACCCGTCTGGCCTTCCTCCCGACGCCTCCGGTGTCCGCCGCCGTCGGCGAGCAGATCACCTTCGACATGTCCGTGTACCGCCCCGCCGGTCTCGCGGGCGTTCCGGTGCTCTTCGGGGAGTGGAATGGTCCGGGCGCGGTGCCCTTTGCCGACCTTGGCAACGGCACGGGCCGCTTCTCCTGGACACCGCAGCCGGACCAGAAGGGACTGTTCACCCTGCGCGCGCGCACGCGGCTGGGCGGCCAGGAGGCCTTCCAGGACGTGAGCATCTATGTGGGCCGCTCCTTTGCGCGGCCTTCGGCGACGGATCTGGCCGTGTCCGCCGACACGCCCTTTGAGAACCCGACGCAGAGCCGGGTGGTGCCGCTCGGCCGCGCGCTGACGGCGTCGTATGTGTACGCGCACCCCGAAAAGGACGCCGACCCGGAGTATTACGCCGAGGGCGGCTCCCTGATCTACTGGTACCGGAACGGCCAGGTGGTCATCTCGCTGATTGGGCGGGCCGTGGTGCCGTCCACCGCGACCCGTGCCAGCGACCGCTGGTGGTTCGGCGTGGTTCCCGTCACGCGGTCGGGCATTGCGGGCGAAATGGTCATGTCCCCCGTGGTCACCATCGCCGGGTTCCCCGTCATCACCTCCGTCACGCCGCCTTACGGCCTGACGCTGGGGGGCGACCGGGTCACCCTGCTGGGCGAGCGCCTGAGCGGCGTCAGCCGGGTCACCTTCGGCGGCGTGGCCGGGTCAAACATCACCGTTATCAGCGACGGCGAGCTTAGGGTGACCACCCCGCTGCACGCCGCGGGCGTGGTGGACGTGGTGGCGGAGTCCATTGACGGCGTCGGCCTGGCCGCGGGCGCGTTCCGCTTCATCGGCGACGCGACCGGCGTCCCCGTGACGGACGTGAACAAGGACGGGAAGGTGGACGCGGCGGACGTGCAGCTGGTGACGGCGGACGTCCTGCGCCGGATCACCAAGTCCGTCTGGGTGACCGACGTGAACAACGACGGCCTGGTCAACACGCTGGACGTGCAGCTGGTGGTGAACTCCGCGCTCCTCCGGTAGGCGCGGCGAGAAGGAAAGTCACGCGGGCCCGTCCCTTCGGGGGCGGGCCCGCTTTTCCTTTCAGCGCGGCGGGAAGAGGGCCCGCTCCAGGGTGGCCGCGTCGAGGCCGGTGAAATCGGGGGACTTGACCAGGGCCTTCTCCGCAAAGGGCAGGCTCACGGGGTTCGCTCCGAGGAGAATGGCAACGAAGGGCATGCCCGCGGCCTCGGCCGCGAGAAACCCCGAGTAGCTGTCCTCGAAAACCACGCATGACGCGGGCGGAAGCCCCAGGCCCGCGGCGGCGGCGAGGAAGAGGTCGGGGGCGGGCTTTCCGGGCAGGCCCGCGTCCGGAGTGAGCACAACGGGAAACAGGTCACGCACGCCGAGCTGGTCGAGGACCAGCCGGGCGTTGGGTTCCGGGGCGTTTGAGGCCACGGCGCAGGGAATCCCCGCCGCGCGAAGCTGGCCGAGGAAGGCGGGCAGTCCGGGCATGGGCCGCACCTGCGGCCCGTAGAGTTCCCGGTAAATTCCCTCCTTCTCCTCGGCGATGTCGTTCCCCAGGTCCCCGCGTCCGAAATTGCGGCGCATGTTCTCCATGATGGCCGTGTTGTCCTTGGAGTGGATGTGGCTCCGGTAGTACTCCGCGTCGAGGGGCAGCCCCCTCCGCACGCCGAGCTCGATCCAGGCGGCCTGGTGGAAGGCGTGGTTGTTTACCATGGTGCCGTCCACATCGAAGATGGCGCCCCAGACGGGACGCGGGGTTTCTTGGGGGGCTCTTGCGGACATGGGAGTCTTTCCGGGTGGGCTGGGTGCGCGCTGCTGGTTTCGGTTTTTATTCTGAAAGGAGTTCCTGGAAATACCGCGCCCGGGCCGCCGCCACAGACAGGGCGGTGCGCCCGGCGCCCCGTGCCAGGCACAGGTGCGCCGCCTGCGTCTCCGCCAGGGCGCGCGCCATGCGGCCGGGGGCCGCGCCGGGGATCAGTTCCAGGGCGCGCCCTACGCGCAGCGTGGAGAGCAGGGCGAGCCCCTCGCGGAACCCCAGCAGCCGCGCGCCCCGGGCCAGGGCCAGGGCCCGCGCAACGCGGTCCTCCAGGCGTTCCCGGTCGTGGGCGAGGGTTTGCCGCGCCTGCTCCTCCAGTCCGGCCGCCTGCCTCGCCGCGTGGCCCACCCGCAGGACCAGTTCCTCCTCCGGAACCCCCAGCGCGTCGGTGTTGTGCAGCACATACAGGTCCCCGGGGGCCGTTGTTCCGGAGCCGGAACACACGCCGTCCTCCGTGCAGAGAAGGCACTGGGCGTGCAGCGGTTCGATTTCCGCCGCCGTCAGGCAGAACTGGCCGCCCCGCGTCCTCAGGGCCGCCCCCTGCTCCGGGGGATTGCCCAGGGCGGCGGGCGCCAGGGCCAGGCGGCGCGTGTGCAGCTCGCGGACGAGCCCGCCGAGCCCGTCGCAGGCGGCGAGCGCGGGAAGGTGGAGCAGCACCCCCGCCCGGAGGCCCGTGCCCGCCATGTCGAGGCGCGAGGTGAGGAACCCCAGCCGGTCATCGCAGGCGTAGTTGAGGACGGCGGCCAGCGCGTCGTCCGTGCGGCTGACCCGCGCCCACGCGTCCTCCAGGCGGTTGCCCGGGACGGAGGCGCGCAGCAGCAGGTGGTCCCCGGCGTTGGTGAGCACCGACAGGTCCTGGGAGGGCGAAAGGTGGAGGCCGCGCGCGCGGTCGGGCAGGGCGGCCCAGGCCGCGGTGGCCAGCCAGCGCTCGGCCAGGGCCTGGGTCTCAAGCGTGTCGGAGGTTTGGGGCGCGGCCGCCAGTCCGGCGAGGGCGCTTTCCACGGCCGCGCGCACCCGCGCGGCCACCGCGCACAGCTCCCCCTCGTTGCACCGCGCGGGAAACACGAAATCCGAAAAATTGCGCGCGAGGGTGCAGTGGGAGGCAAGAACCGCCCAGTCTCCGTCCTGCCCGTCTTCCGCCCAGGGCGGGGGGGTCTGTAAGAGGCTGCTGACGGGCATTGTGCTAGTCGAGCTCCCTTCCGGGGTGTCTGAGGGCCGCGTCAAGCCGTTTGATTTCATCCCTGATCACGGCGGCCTGCTCGTAGTCCTCCAGGCGGAGCACGCTGCGCAGCAGGGTCCGCTTGTGCTGAAGCTGGGCGTGCAGCTGCGCGCGCCCGTCATCCACCCGGGGCGTCTTTCCCTGGTGCCGCATGCCCCGGTGCAGCCCCTCCATCACCGCCTCCACCTCCGCGCCGAAATGCCGGTAGCAGGCCGGACATCCCACGGTGGCCCCCTCCAGCACCCGGGCCAGTGTGTCGCCGCACGAGGGGCACGCGCGGGCCGCACCGCCGCTTCGCGGCGGCGCCCCCGGACTGCGGGCGGGCGCACGCACGGTCGGCTGGGATTCCCCGAGCGAGAAGGCGGACGAGGCGTCCCGCTGGTAGCTGTCCAGGCACTCCGCGCACAGGTCTTGATGAACCACCGTGCCGTCCACCACCTCGGCGTACTTCACCGTCGCTGGGTTTCTATGGCATTTCTGGCAAAGCATGGCGTCAACTCCGCCCTGAGTATATCACCGCGCGCCCCGGGGGGGCACGGGGGACAATGGATGTGCCGGACACGTGCGGGCCTTTCGTTCGAGGCATGACGGTCCCCCCCGCGACTGCGGGAACTGCCGCCCGCGATTGACAGCGCGGTGCCGCACGCGCTATTTTTTGAGGCAGGGCAGTACCAAATCTCGGGTTGAAATCGTCATGGAGGGCTTTGTGATGCGGGAAAAAGACTTTGTCCTGTCGTTGATGGTTCCGGGGGGCTGGCTGGCGGGCATCTTGGGGCTGGTGGCCGGGGTGATCGGCTTCGTGGTCTACACGGTGGCCTCTCCCGTGCTGTTTTTTGTCGCCCTGTTTTATCCCGGCGGGCCGGAGGACCTTTTTAACGCCCTGATCAACGAGGACGGGGGCGGGGAGGAGTAGTCCGGCGGGGGCGCGCGGGGCCCCCGGCGGCGGATGGGGCGGAGGGAACCCCGCGTCCGGGGTCCCCGGAGGACACCTTTGGCCCGGGACACAACGACAAGCCTGCACCCCAAGGCGGGGCTGGTGCTTTCGCTGAACGCGCTCTACAACGTGGCCGAGGCCCTGTGCTCGGTCTTCGTGGGCGTCTATTTCTACGTCAACAGCCTCGATTTCCGGGTGGTTTGCCTGCACTACGCGACGCTCTATGCGGTGACCCCGGTGGTGTTCCTTCTGGCGGGGTGGTACGCGAAAACCCGGGACCGGGTGCATGTCTTCCGCATCGGGCTGGTGCTGCACGCGGCGTACTACGGGGCGCTCCTCTGGCTTCAGGAGGACTCGGCGGACCACGCTGTGGCGCTGGGCGTCCTGCTGGGGGTGACCTGGGGGTTTTTCTGGGCGGGGAACAACACCTTCACCTTCGACTACAGCACCCTCGAGCGCCGGGACTACTTCCTGGGGATGCTCTCCACGGTGAGCGCCGTGGCGCGGCTGGCGGGTCCGCTGATCGCCGGTCTCATCATCGGCCTGGCACCCCATGCCGAAACGGGTTACCGCGCCGTGTTCACCCTGGCGTTGTTGCTGTATCTGGCGGCCATCGCGGCAAGCATGCGGATCCCGCACGACGGGGTCCGCCGCCCCTTTCATCCGCGCCCGGCGTTCTTTCCGCCGTCCGGCGACTGGCGCCTGGTCATGGCCGCCTCGGCGACCCTTGCCGGTTCCTTCCATATCCTCCAGTTCGTGCTTGCCGTGATCCTGTTCCTGCGCACGGGCAGCGAGATCAGCGTGGGCGGGTTTGCCTCGGCCCAGGGGCTCATCGGGGTGGCGGCGGCCTGGCTGGTGGGGCGCACGGTCACGGTCCACACCCGGAAGCCCTTCATGCTGGCGGGCACGCTGGTGATGGTTGCGGCGGGCTGCCTGGTCGCCTGGCGGCTGGACCTGGTGACCCTGGTGCTCTTCGGGTTCCTGCGCAGCGTGTCCGAGCCGCTCTTCGGCATCCCGCACACGGGCATCCGCTTCGACGTCATGTCCCGCACCGCCGCCCCCGGCGACCGCATCGAGTACCTGGCCGCGTGGGAGCTTCCCCTGGCGGCGGGCCGCCTGTTCACCATGACCCTCGTGGTGCTCCTGTACACCTTTTTCGGCGAGACGGGGCTTCGCGCCGCCATCGCCCTGGTCAGCCTGTACCGCGTGGGCACCTATCTCCTTCTCCGCCGGGTGTCCATCGTGGCCCGCCCGGAACTCCTGGAGGAGCGGGCGCGCGGCTGATCCGCGCCCCGCGCCCGGTCTCGCGCGGGTTGCGCTGGCGTGCCGCGGGGGAATATCATCCCGTCAGGCAGGACCATGTGCGGCGGAACCGTTGACTCTTGGAGGGATGTGTCATGGGCAGGCGTCTTTGTTTCACCCTTTCTCTCGCGGCGTTGGTGTTTGGATGCTGTGTTGCGCCGCCCGCGCGGGCGCAGCTGACCGACAGCGACCTGGAGGCGCTGCGCGCCGAGGGCACCGCGCAGGGCTGGACCTTTGAGATCCGGCGGACCACCGCGTCCACCCTCCCGGAGGAGGCGCTGTCCGGGCTCCGCCTGCCGCCGCCCGATGATCCCCACTGGAAGAACGCCCCCGCCATGCCCGCGCCTGCGGACAAGGCCGATCCGCCGTCCTCCTGGGACTGGCGCGCCCTGGGCGGGGTGACTTCCGCCAAGGACCAGGGGTCCTGCGGGAGCTGCTGGGCCTTCTCCACCATGGGCGTGGTCGAGAGCGCCATCCTCCGCGCCGACGGCGTGGTCGTGGACCTGTCGGAGCAGCACCTGCTGAGCTGCAACACGTCCAACTGGGGCTGTTCCGGCGCGACCTGGGGATACTCCTGGCTGATTGACCAGCCGGACACCTGCGGCCGCGTGGGTGCGGTGCTGGAGACAGACTACCCCTACAGCGCCGCGCGGTCAGAGTGCCTGTGCGACGCGCCGCGGCAGTACCGCGTCCGGGAATGGGGCTACGTCAACGGGCTGCGCCCCTCGGTGGACGACATCAAGCAGGCGCTCATGCTCCACGGCCCCCTCGGCATCTCCATCTACACCAACGCGCCCTTCAGCGCCTACGGCGGCGGCGTCTACAACGCCTGCGACCCCGAAGCCACCATGTTCGACATAGACCACGCCATCATGATCGTGGGCTGGGACGACGCGCTGGGCGACGGCGGTGCCTGGATCATCAAGAACTCCTGGGGCGGGGACTGGGGGGAGAACGGCTTCGGCTATGTGGCCTACGGCTGCAACCTGGTCGGCTTCGCCGCCAACTACGTCGTCTATGACGGGCTTGATGCCCGCCTGTCCGTCTCCCCCGCCACGGGCACCCACCTTTCCGGACCCGCCGGCGGCCCCTACACCCCCGACGCGGCCTCCTACACCGTGACCAACAACGGCGCCGCTGCGGTGAACTGGCAGGTGACCGTCCCCGCGTGGATCTCCGCGGCGCCCGCGAACGGCGCGCTTTCCCCCGGCGGGTCGGTGCAGGTGACCGTCACCGTCAACCCGGCCGGCGTGCCGGCCACCGGCGGCCTGTTCACCGGGGACCTCGTCTTCGCCCTGCCGTCCCTGGCGGTGGAGGAGCGGCGGCAGGTGTCCCTGTCCCTGCCCAAAGAGGTGCTCTACAGTTTCCCGCTGGACACGGACCCCGGATGGGGCGTCACGGGCAGCTGGGCCTTCGGCGCGCCGCTGGGGTTTTCCGGAGGCAACGGCGCGGACCCCGCCGCCGCCTTCACGGGCGACAACGTCTACGGCTACAACCTCGCGGGCTACTACGAGAACAGCATGACGGCGCGCTACCTGACCACGGCCGCCCTGGACTTCACGGGCCGTCAGGACATTGAGCTGCGCTTCATGCGCTGGCTGGGCGTGGAGTCCTCCCGCTACGACCACGCGCAGATTCAGATGAGCGTGGACGGGGGGGCCTGGGTTCCCGTCTGGGACCATGAGGGTGGAAACCTCGCCGAGTCCGCGTGGACCGAGCGGGTGGTGGCGCTGCCGGCCTCGGCCGCCAACAAGGCCTCCGTGCGCGTGCGCTGGGTCATGGGGCCCACGGACGGCTCGTACGTCTACGCGGGCTGGAATCTGGACGATATCGAGTTCCGGGGCAACCCGTACACCCCCTCCGGGGATCCGCAGCCCTGCGACATAGACTCCCTGCCGGCGCTCTTCCAGACCCTTCTCATGATCGGTGACACGGACAACGACCAGATGCTCGCCCAGGCGGAGATCGTGGTCTATGTCCCCGAGGCCGCCGCGTTCTGGCACATGTTCGACCCGAACGCGGACGGCAAGGTGGACTATGACGAGTTCGTCACCAACGCGCTGATCGCGGAGGTGCTTCCGGAGCTCGACACCGACGGGGACAACGCGCTCACCCAGCAGGAGATCAGCGCCCTCACGGACATCATCACCCCCGGTCTCTTCGCCCTGGTGGACGCGGACAACAGCGGCGGCATTGACTGCGGCGACCTGGGCCTCGTGCCCCCCGCGCCCTGCGAGGACTGCGCCGCCCCGTCCCCCGGTGTCTACGAGGCGGGGCAGGACGCCTGTCTGATGGTCCCCGGCACCTTCACGGAAGACGCCGCGTTCCTCTGGCACAAAGAGGGCATCGGCGAGCTGCTCGAGGGCCGTTGGACCGGTGTCCACTGCAAGAGTCTGCGAATCCCCAACCTTCAGGTCGAGGACGCCGGCACCTATTATTGCCACTATACCGACGGCGCGGGCAAGGGCATCCCCGACGTCTACACCATTACCATCCGTGTCGCGGAGGACCTCCCCGCCTCGTCGGCGGCAACGCTTGCCCTGGCGGTCTTGCTGGCGGCGGCGTGTGGGGCGCGGTGCCTGGGATGGAAGAGGAAATCTCCCCCCGCAGTCGCCGGATAACAGACGGTCCCCGCGTCCGCACTTGCGCGGAAAGCAGTGCCTCCACGGGTGGGCTTCTCGGCGTTTCCCCGGGGCGGCAGGGGCCATTCCCGCCGGGCCGTTGCTTGCTTCGCCCGGGCGGGCGCAGAAGCCATCCCTCGCTTGTCACTTCGCCCGGACGGCGCCCTTCTTGGGCGTGCCCGCCGCAGCGTGGTATACTTCGCACGCCGTTTAATGAGGCGCATTTCGCGGAATTATTCGCATGAACTCCAGCAAACAGCGGTTTCCGGTGTGGATTCGCCGGGCGTGGCCGTCCGGCCGGGCCCACGAGGAGGTCAGGTCCCTTCTCAGCGACCTCAATCTGCACACCGTCTGCCAGAGCGCGCACTGCCCCAACCAGGGGGAGTGCTGGGCGCGCCGCACCGCCACGTTCCTGATTCTGGGGAACGTCTGCACGCGCCACTGCGCCTTCTGCGGGGTCCATTCCGGCGCGCCGCTACCCGTGGACCCGGATGAGCCGGAGAACATCGCGGAGGCGGTGGCCCGGCTGGGCGTCCGACACACAGTCATCACCTCGGTCACGCGGGACGACCTGCCGGACGGCGGCGCGGCGCATTTCGCGCGCGTGATCCGCGCGGTCCGCGCCCGGACGCCGGGGGTCACCGTGGAGGCGCTGACGCCGGATTTCGGGGCGGACCCCGAGGCCCTGGGCCTCGTGGCGGGGGCGGCCCCGGAAATCCACAGCCACAATATCGAGACCGTGCGGCGGCTGCATCCCGCGCTGCGGGACGCCCGCTACCGCTACGACACCTCCCTCGAAACCCTGCGCGCCGCACGGCGGCTCATGCCGGAGGCGGTGGTGAAGTCCGGGTTCATGCTGGGCTGCGGCGAGACGGAGGACGAGGCGCTGGAGACGCTTGCCGACCTGCGCGGGGCGGGCTGCGACGCCGTGGCCGTGGGCCAGTACCTGCGCCCGCGGACGGAGAACGCCCCCGTGGCGGAGTTCGCGCCGCCGGAGCGCTTTGAAAGGCTGCGGGCGGCGGCGCTGGACCTGGGGTTCGCCTTTGCCGTGGCCGGACCCTTCGTGAGAAGCTCGTACCATTCGGAGGACGCGCTGCGCGCGCGGTCCTGTGGGGAGGACTGAGGCATGCCGAAGACTCTTGAGGTGGCCCTGCCCAGCCTGGGCGACGACGGGGACGCGGTTTCCGCCGCCGTGGTGTCCATGTGGCTGGTGGGGATCGGCGCCACCCTGCGCGCGGGCGATGACCTGCTGGAGGTGAACACGGACAAGGCGGCCTTTGTGGTGCCGTGCCCGGCGGACGGGGTGCTGTGCGAGATGCGCGTGCGGCCGGACGACGAGGTCCGGCCCGGCGACGTGCTGGCCGTGCTGGAAATCGCGGACTGAAACACAACAGTGAAGGAATCACACATGCCGATCGGAGTGGGCGTCATCGGGGCGGGCACCGTGGGCGGCGGGGTCATTGACATTCTGCTGGCGAACACCGGGGTGATCCGGGACAAGACCGGGGCCGAAGTGGCGCTGAAGCATGTTGCGGAACTGCGCCAGGAGCTGCTGTCCGACTTCGACCTGTCGGGGGTCCAGGTGAGCCCGGACGCGGCGGACCTCATCGCGGACCCGGAGGTCCAGGTGGTCTGCGAGCTGATCGGCGGTGTCAAGGCCGCGCGCACGCTCATCCTCCAGGCGCTGGAGGCGGGCAAGCATGTGGTCACGGCGAACAAGATGCTGCTGGCCATGCACGGTCGCGAGCTGGCCGAAGCCGCCGCGCGCAACGGCGTGGAGCTGCGCTACGAGGCGGCCGTCGCGGGGACCATCCCCATTATCAAGGCCCTCCGCGAGGGGCTGGTGGCGAACCACATCCACGCGGTCTACGGCATTCTGAACGGCACCTGCAACTACATCCTCAGCCGGATGACCTATGAGGGAAAGGAGTTTGGCGAGGTCCTGAAGCAGGCCCAGGCGCTGGGCTTCGCCGAGACCCCGCCGGACCTCGACGTGGAGGGCCACGACACGGCCCACAAGTGCCAGATCCTCGCCTCGCTTTGCCACAGCACGCATGTCCCCCTGGAGCGCGTCTACGTCGAGGGCATCACCCGGATCACCCACCTCGACGTCGCCTACGCCCGCGAGATGGGCTGCGTCATCAAGCTGCTCGCCGTGGTCCGCCGCATCGAGGGCGAGATCGAGGCCCGGGTCCACCCCATGCTCGTGCCCGAGACGCACCTGCTGGCCGCCGTGCGCAACGAGTTCAACGCGGTCTACGTGGAGAGCGACTGCGCCGACGCGACCCTGTACTACGGGCGCGGCGCGGGCCGGCTCCCCACCGCCAGCGCCGTGGTCTCCGACATCGTGGACATCGCCGTCCGCGGCGGCGCCGCCGCCCGCGCGCCGTTCCAGTACACCCACGAGATTCCCGTGCGCGACATCGGCCTGCTGGAGGGGCGGTACTATCTGCGCCTGACCACCCGCGACCACCCCGGCGTGCTGGGAAGGGTCTGCACGGTCCTCGGCACCCACGGGGTGAGCATCGCCTCGTGCATCCAGAAGGACACCGCGCCGGGCGAGCCGGTGCATGTCGTCCTGATGACCCATGAAAGCGTTGAGTCGAGTGTGGCGGCCGCGGTCGCCGAAATTGACGGCCTGGAGTTCATCGAGGCCCCCACGCAGCTTATCCGGGCGCTCTAAAGGCGCCGGAAACCGAAGTGACGGAATGAAGTTCGTCCTGTACAACATCCGCTACGGCACCGGCACGGGCATCCGCTACCACCTGCCCGTTCCCTTCTCGGGCTACTTCCGGCCCACGCGGCGGAACCTGTCGCGGATTGTGGAGTTCCTCCGCCGCGAGGCCCCGGACATTGTCGGGCTGGTCGAGGTGGACGAGGGGTCCTACCGCTCGCGCAACCTGAACCAGGCGGAGCACATCGCGCGGGAGCTGGGCTACAGCCACGTCTACGAGTCCAAGTACGGCCGTCACTCGCTGGTCCGCCAGATGCCCGTGCTGCGCCGCCAGGGCAACGCCTTCATCACCAACCAGGCCATTGAGGCGCAGAAGTTCCACTTTTTCGAGCACGGCATGAAGCGGCTGGTGATCGAGCTGGAGCTGGAGACCTTCTCCCTGTTCCTGGTCCACCTGTCCCTGGCCTACCGCCACCGGCAGTACCAGCTCTCGGACCTCCACGGACTCTTCGCCAAGGTCACCAAGCCGATCCTCGTGGCGGGGGACTTCAACGCCTTCTGGGGCGACCGGGAGCTGCGGCTGTTCATGGCCGCCGCCGGACTGGTCAACCCGAACACCCAGGGCACCCCCACCTTCCCGAGCCTCGCCCCGAAGCGCCAGCTGGACTTTATCCTGCACAGCCCCGAAATCCAGATTACCGGCTTCCGCGTGCCCGGCATCCACCTGTCGGACCACATGCCTCTTGTCTGCGAGTTCATCCCGCCCGTCCCCGGCACCCGCCGCCGGGTGGACCCCGGGGCCGCCCTGCTCCTCCCGCCCAGCCCCGACGGCGGCGGGGAGCATCACGTTGCCTGAATGCGCCGCCAGGCGCTGAGTCCGGAACATGGAGGGTTTCCCGATGCCGTGCGCGTTTCTCCCGGCTTTGTTTGTCCTGCTCGCCGCGTCTGGCCCGGGGGCGGAACCGCCCCCGCGCGGCGTCCCGACACCCGGCCAGCTCGCCTGGCATGCCATGGAGCAGCAGATGTTCCTGTGTCTCGATCCCTGCACCTGGCAGGGCCGGGAGTATGACGACCACTCCACGCCGCTGTCGGAGATCAACCCCGCGGCCCTCGACACGGAGCAGTGGTGCGAGGCGGCCAAATCCTTCGGCGCGAAGCAGATTCTTTTTGTCGCCAAGCACACCGGCGGCTTCTGCTGGTGGCCCACGCAGACCACGGAGTACTGCGTCCGCAACATCCCCTGGAAAGACGGGAAGGGCGACGTCCTCGGCGAGCTCGCCGGGAGCTGCCGCCGCCACGGCCTGAAACTGGGTGTCTACATCTACCCCGGCGACGACCAGTGGGGCGCGGGCATCGGCAGCGGCGGAAAAACCGCCGACCCCGCCAAACAGGCCGAGTACAACGAGGTGCTCCGCCGCCAGTGGACGGAGGTCCTCACGAACTACGGCGAGATATCCGAGCTGTGGTTTGACGGGAGCTGCGTCGTGGACCTGTCCGATGTTCTCAAAACGCACGCCCCAAACGCGATGGTCTTCCAGGGCCCCCACGCCACCCTGCGCTGGCCGGGAAACGAGGCGGGGGTCTGCCCCGACCCCGCCTGGCAGTCTGTCCGCAGCGCGGACGCCGACTCCGGCGTGGCCACGGGCACCCTGTCGGACCCCGACGGCGAAACGTGGCTGCCCATGGAGATGGACACCCCACTGCTGGACCACAAATGGTTCTGGGGGCCGGACACGGATCCCATGCTGAAGTCCGTGGACAAGCTCATGGACATCTACTGCCAGTCCGTGGGGCGCGGCGGCGTGCTGCTGCTGAACGCCACGCCGGACACGACGGGTCGGATTCCAGAGTCGCACATGCGGCGCTATCGGGATTTCGGCAAGGCCATTCAGGCGCTTTACGCGGGAAAGGCCGGGGAGACGGCGGGGATCGGGACCGAACTGGTCCTGCGTCTGGAGAAGCCCGCCGAGATCACCCATGTGGTGATCCGGGAGAACATTGAAAAGGGGCATGTCGTCCGCGCGTTCACCGTGGAGGGGCTGTCGGACGGCAAATGGCAGCGGCTGGCGGGGGCGCAGTCGCTCGGCTACAAACGGATCGAGCGGTTCGCGCCCGCAACGGTCGAGGCCCTGCGTCTGCGCGTGACGGAGGCGGCGGACACTCCGGAGATTCTCCAGTTCGCCGCATACGGGGGCGGGGTCGCTTCTGAGACGCCGGACGCCCCGTCGGAAACCGGGTGGGCCCCCGTTCCGGGATTCGGAGACTTGTCCCCCACGGACCAGTGGCAGACGGTGGAGGCGGACCTCAGCTTCGTGATCCCCCGGCCCGGGGAATACCGCCTGGAAATCGTCCGCACCTCGGGCGGCGGCAGTCTGGAGACGGAGGGGGCCACCCTGCTGATCGCCGGGGTGGAGGCCCCCCGGCTGATCACGCCGGGAACCCAACCGAACGCCTGGATCCTCCGGCGCACCGACCAGGTGACGGATGATGAGAAAGGGAAGACGGCGTTCCGGCTTCGCGTGCGGCGCATCGGCGGCGAATGGACCGGGGAAGTGCGAATCCGCCCGGGGACGGACGTCGGCCTCTGAAACGTTCGGGCGGGGGACCCGCAAGGCCCCCCGCCCGCGGTTTCAGGGCTCAGTGCTCGTGCTCGTCATGGCCGCCGTGGGTGGCCTCGTGGATGACGAGTCCGCCGCCGTTCACCGGGAAGGCGTTCCCCGTGTTCGGCTCCGTCTGCATGGGGTTAAACCGCAGAAACTCCACATGGCCGTCCATGTAGAGCACGTTGCACCCCCCGGGCACATGGTTGAAATGGCCCGCCTCGTGGCCGAGGCTGTCCCACATCACCGCCAGGGTGGACTGCGCCTGGGCCGCCCCGCCCGGATTGTTGATGTCCGTGATGAGGAAGCGCTCAATGCCCTCGCGCAGGCGGTACACCGTGTCCGGCGTGCCGGGAAGTAGCGGCGCGGGAAGCCGCCAGTCCTCATGCGCTGCGGCAGGATTCGCCTCCAGCCGGTGGATGAGCCCGTCCGGCTCCTCCAGCAGGGCGACATGGAAGGCCTCGATGGCCTCGGCGCGGCCGAGGAGCCCCGCGTCCAGCGCCCAGCCGAAGTAGATGTACGGGTGGTCGTAGACCTCGCAGGGCTCCACACGGCCGTTCCCGGCCAGCGGCAGGTGTCCCTCCCCGCGCGCGTGCTCCCATGCCGTCGAGGGGTTGTTGCCCTCGTCCCACAGATCCTCCGGCGCGCCGGCGAAAGAGGCGCTCGGGCACACCAGCACGTTGAAGTCCGACAAATACTCCGGGTACACCGCCGTCATGTCGGGAACGGCGGCCATCCCCTCGGTGGGTGTGCCGTCGCAGTTGGTGGATTTTACGGCGGGGAAGGCCCCCTGCGCCTCCCCGGCGTACATCTTGAAGGTCAGGCCGAGCTGTTTCAGGTTGTTCTGGCACGATGCCCGCCGCGCGGACTCGCGCGCCCGCGCCAGCGCGGGCAGCAGGATCGCCGCCAATATGCCGATGATCGCGATGACCACCAGCAGTTCGATCAGGGTAAACCCCCGAATGCTTCTTTTCATGAATGAAAACTCCTTTGGTATGAACTGAAAAAACGAGAATGACGTTCACGGCCCAGGCAGGGCACCGTCCCCTCCGCCGTCACCCCCGCGAAAGCGGGGGCCCATGCCTTAACCTTGAGGCAAGTCCGTTGACCCGGTATGGATTCCCGCGTTCGCGGGAATGACGAAAAAAAAGGACGGCCAGTGCGCCCGTCAGACGGCGCAGGCGGGCGGGGCGCGGGTGGGACGGTGGCGCGGCAGGAGGAAGTCCGGCACCGTCTCGGAAAGGCAGGGGATGACGGGGGCCGCCCACCGCACGCGCGGAAGGACCAGGGCCGCCGTCACAAGGAAGGTGTTCACCAGCAGGACGAAGAAGGGACAATGCTCCTCGTCGTCGCCGCAGCAGGGGGAATGGTGGTGGAATGCGTGAACCCAGACCGTCATGCCCCCCCAGCACAGCGCCACGGCCAAACACAGCCCCAGCCGCCAAAGGGGGGAGTGCCCGCTGCCGCGCGTCTGGAACATCCACCGGTTCACGGTTCTTTTCCTTATTGATAACATTTTATCATCAAGAGACGCGGTTGTCAAGGACAGAAGGGTGCGCGGACCGGGCGAAGCGTTCCCGCCCGCCCGCTTGGATTTCGGCACTATTCGCCGATTTGGCCGCCCGGGCATTGCCCCCCGTCCCTTTGGTATACTGGCGCGGGTGCCGTCCCCCGGGGACAGCAACCGCCATCCAGAACCAGTCCAACACACCAGGAGGAACCGTTCGATGAGTCTGAGAATCGTGATGCTGGGCGCGCCCGGCGCGGGAAAAGGGACGCAGGCCATCCGCCTTGCGGAGAAGCTCGGCAGCCTGCACATCTCCACCGGGGACATTTTCCGGAAGAACCTGCGCGAGGGCACCCCGCTGGGCAAGCAGGTGCAGGGCTATCTGGACAGCGGCGCGCTGGTGCCGGACTCGCTGACCTGCGACATCGTGGCGGACCGCCTGGCGCAGCCGGACTGCGAAAAGGGCTACATCCTGGACGGGTTCCCCCGCTCCATCCCGCAGGCCGAGATGCTCAAGGCCTTCCTGGAGAAGCGCGGCGAGAAGATTGACGTGGCGATCAACGTGGACGTGCCGGACGAGGAGATCGTCGCCCGGCTCAGCTCGCGCCGCAGCGACCCGGAGACGGGCGCGGTGTACAACCTTCTGTTCAGCCCGCCGCCGGCCGACATCGCCCCGCGGCTGATTCAGCGCGAGGACGACAAGCCGGAGACGGTCCAGTACCGTCTGAAGACCTACCACGAGACGACCGAGCCGATCATCGCGTGGTACGGGAAAGAGGGCGTGCTGCGCACGGTCGAGAGCTCCAAGGCGGGCCCGGACGAGGTCTACGCGCGCGTCGTCGCCGTGGTTGAGTCGCTCTGATCCGCCTTTTCCGCGCCCCGGACGGTTCCGCCGCCCGGGGCGCGTCTTCTTTCGCGCGGTGCGCGCGGACGGATCGTGCTACACTGGAGGCGGGAGAACCCGGGCATGGAAACCGAAAAACTGGTCAAGCTGCTCATCGGGCTGGGCGTGGTCCTGGCGGCCCTGCCCTTCGCCCTGAAGCTCATGCCGAAGCCGATGACCTTCGAGCGCGTGCAGGCGGGCCTCACGAAGGCGGGGCTTCCCGTGGAGTCCTTTGAGATGACCACGCCGTCCAACGAGTCCGCGGCCACGGCGGGTGCGCGGATCGGCGGCGCGGGCGTGACCATCTACCAGTACGACGACGAGGGCAAGATCGCCCGGTACACGGAGTACCAGAAGACGGACCCGGGCACGGCCATTGTGGCGCAGTGGAACCTGGCGGAGTCGCTCGGGGCCGCCAAACCCAAACAGACCCCCACGCGGTACGCGCGGCGCGGCATGTTCCTCATCGTGGCGATGGGGGAGGATGTGGCGCTGCTGGAACGCATCATCGCCGCGTTCAAGGCGGCCTGACCCCCCGAACGAAAGGAAGACACCCCATGACACACCGCGCGGCGATTTTTCTCCTTCTGTGCGCGCTGGCGGGCGCGGCGGCCGCGGCCCCCTCCGGCGCGTACTGGGTCCACATCGGCACCTCCACCGGAAAAGACGGCGGCGGCATCCACCTGCTCCGGCTGGACACCGCCGAGGGCACCCTTGCCCTGCACGGGCTGGCCTGCGAGACGCGCAACCCCGGGTTCCAGGCCCTGCACCCGTCCAAGCCCGTGATGTACTCCGTGGAGGACGACCAGACGGGCGGCGTGGTGGTGGCCTATGCGCTCGACCCCGCCACCGGCAAACTGACGGAGATCAACCGCCAGTCCACGGTGGGCGCCGGGCCGTGCCATGTGTCCGTGACGCCGAAGGGCGACCGGGTGCTGGCGGCAAATTACAGCGGCGGCAGCGTGGTCTCGTTTCCGGCGGGGGAGGACGGCGCGCTGGGCAAGGCCTGCGGCTTCATGCAGCACATGGGGTCCAGCATCAATCCCAAGCGTCAGGAGGGGCCGCATGCGCACTCGATCTTCCCGTCGCCGGACGGCGTGTTCGCCCTGGTGCCGGACCTCGGGCTGGACAAGGTGATGATCTACCGGATTGACGCCGCCTCGGGGCGGCTGCTGCCGAACGAGCCGGCCTTCGGGCAGACCGACCCGGGCGCGGGCCCGCGCCACATGAAGTTTTCCCCGGACGGGAAGTTCGCCTACGTGCTCAACGAGCTGGCCAACACCGTGGCGGTGTTTTCATGGGACGCCAAGGCGGGGCGGCTTGACCCCGTGCAGACGATCAGCACCCTTCCCGAGGGGTATGACAAGGAAAGCACCTCGGCCGAAATCCGCATCCACCCCAACGGCAGGCACGTGTACACGTCCAACCGGGGTCATGACAGCATCGCGGTGTTCGATGTGGACGCGGCGACGGGCAGACTCACCGCGAGGGGCCAGGTGCCGACAAGCGGCAAGACGCCCCGCAACTTCGCGCTGGACCCCACGGGCGCCTTCCTGCTGGCGGCGAACCAGGCGTCAGGCACGGTGGTGCTGTTCCGGGTGGACCCGGAGACGGGCATGCCCGCCGCCACCTCCGAGGTGGCCGTCGTGCCGGTGGCCGTGTGTGTGACCTTCTCCCCCGCACCGTGACGCGGGGCCGCCGCGTCAGCTCAGTTCATCAAGGTCGGAACAGTGCGCGCGCCAGAACGACGCGCCGCAGTCCACGCAGACCCAGTTGGGGTCGTCCACATCCATGATGTCCTTGCCGCGGACGGCCTCGCCCCGTTCGAGACGGGCGAAATCCCCCATTTCGGGAACCCCGTAGAGCACGTCGTGGACGCGCCCCCCGCCGCAGGCGGAACACCGCCGTGGCCTCGCCATGTAGTGCGTCTTGCGCCCCTGCTCAGTCATGGCACCCCCTATCCCGTCAAGTTAGCAGTCCGGCGATCCTCAGCATGAAATCGCCCACTTTCGCCCCGTATTCCGGCGACCCCTCGCTCACCACGAGCCCGCGGGCCATGGCCTGGAGGGAGTCCACCTCGTTGTTCAGCACCGGTATCGCGCCCTCGACCCCCGCGAAGCGCATGTGGATGAAGGGCTTGCGCCGCGTGTACACGCCGCGCCCCGCCTTGGTCTTGCCCGCCTTGACCCGCAGGTGGCACGCGATGTCCGTGCCGTCCACGGACCACTGGTAGATGCGGTCCGGCTGCTTCGCGGTCCACTTGTTCATCTCGGCGTCGCCCGCCTTGTTCAATTGGCTGAGGGCCGTCGAGATCATGTACAGGGTCATCTTGACCTTGAGCCGCGCCTTGACGGGGTCCTTTGGCGACGCGGTGGGCATGAGCAGTTTCAGGCCCAGCATCAGCTTCACCGTGTTGACCACGAGTCCGAAACGCCCGAAGGCGCCCTTCATCAGGGGCCCCAGGGCGGGTACTACGGGCTTGCCCGCGAAAAACGCGTTCATCTTTGCGACACTGGAGAAGGCGAAGGTCACGTCCGCGTCCGGCACGATCTCCTGGGCCACGGTGAAGGTGCCCCTGTCAAAGCACAGGCAGGCGCCCACCCGCCCGGCGGGGTCGTCGGCGACAAACTGGACCCTGCCGACGGTGTCCTGGAAGGCGGCGGCGGTCTTGGGGGCGTCCTCGATCATGACCTTGATGACGGGCAGGACGGCGCGGCAGACGATCCTGGCGGTGAGCAGTTCCTCGCTGGTGGCCATCGGTTAAACCTCGTCTTCCCAGTCTTCGTCCTCTTCAAACTCGCGCCCCAGCAGCTCGCGGACCTTGGCGATGATGCCGTCGGTGTCCGTGCCGAAGAGGTTCATCAGATCCTCGGGGTACCCGTGGGGGGTGAAGGTGTCGGGGATGCCGACCTTGGTGAAGGCGCAGCCCTTGCCGCTGGCGGCGATGACGTCGGCCACTGCGGTGCCCAGTCCGCCGACGACGTTGTGGTCCTCGACGGTGAGGATGCGCCGCGTCTCGGCGACGGCCCGCAGGACGGCCTCTTCGTCAATGGGCTTGATGGTGTGCATGTTGAGCACGCGCACGCTCAGGCCGTCGTTCTCCGCGAGCACCCTGGACGCCTCGACGGCGTGGAAGACCGTGGGGCCGCAGGCGATGATGGTGATGTCCGTGCCGGGGCGCATCTCCACGGCCTTGCCGATCTGGAAGCTCTCGTCCTCGCGGTCGTAGACCGTCGGCTCGAAGCCGCGGCCGATGCGGATGTACACCGGCCCGGCGATGTCGAGGCACTTCTTGACGGCCTGGGCCGTTTCGAAGCCGTCGGCGGGCACGATCACCGTGAGGTTGGCGAAGGCCCGCACGATGGACAGGTCCTCCGTGGCGTGGTGGGTCGTGCCCGCGGAGCCGAAGGAGGTGCCGCCGTGGGTGGCGATGACCTTCACGTTGAGGTTCTGGTAGCAGACGTCCGTGCGCAGGAACTCGCAGGCGCGCATGGACGCGAAGGCGGAGAAGGTGCTGACGAAGGGCGTGAGGCCCATCTTCGCCAGGCCCGCCGCCGCGCCGAACATGTTCTGCTCGGCGATGCCGAAGTTGAAGAAGCGGTCGGGGAACCGCTCGCCGAAGGCGCCGATCTGCGTGGACTTGGCGAGGTCGGCGGACAGGCCGACGATGTCGGGCCGGGCCGCGCCCAGGTCCGACAGGACCACGCCGTAGATCTCACGCGCGCTCAGCTTGGTGGCGTCGTAGACGGTCCAGCTTGTGCTGCTTTCCACACCGGCCATCGCTCAACCCTCCCCTATGGACTGCTTGGCCTTGGCCACCATCTCGGCGCTGAGTCCGCCGTAGTGCCATTTCGCCTTGGCTTCCATGAAATCCACGCCCTTGCCCTTGACCGTTTCGCACAGGAGCATCACGGGGCCCTGGTCCCACGCGATGGCGAACTCGACCGCCTCGGCGAGGGCCGCCAGGTCGTGGCCGTCCACGACCCGGGTCTCCCAGCCGAAGGCCCGCCACTTGTCGGCGAGCGGCTCCAGGGACATGACGTCCTCCGTGTACCCGTCAATCATGTAGTGGTTGCGGTCGAGGAAGGCGACGAGGTTCGGGGTCTTGTAGTGGGCCGCGGCCATGGCCGCCTCCCAGATGGACCCCTCGTTGCTTTCGCCGTCGCCGATGATGCAGAAGACACGCGTGTCCTTCTTGAGCACGCGGGCGCCCAGCGCCATGCCGAGGGCCTGGCAGAGCCCGTGGCCCATGGAGCCCGTGGAGGCGTCCACGCCCTTCGCCTTCGCGCCGTCCAGGTGCATCCCCAGCTTGGACCCCGTCTCGTTGAAGGTCTTGAGGTCCTCCATGGGGAAATAGCCCCTGTTGGCCAGCACGACCGCGTGGCCGACGCCGCCGTGGCCCTTGCTCAGGACGAAGCGGTCGCGGTCCTCCCAGTCGGGCCGGGCCGGGTCCACGCGCAGGTACTTCCAGTAAAGGAGCACCAGCATGTCCACCATGCTGAGGGACCCGCCCACGTGGGCGCCGCCGGACCAGCCGGTGACGTCCACAATGTCCCGGCGGATTTTCGCCGCCGTCCTCTTGAGTTCGCCCAGTTCCTGTTGACTGAGGGGCATGCGCCGGACTCCTTTCCTAGATGCCGCTCCCGTAGAACGCGCGCACCGCCTTGAACGCCTCGTCGCAGACGGCGACGGTGTCTTCTATGTCTTTGCGCGTGTGCGCCGTGCTCACGAACCAGTTGTGGTGCGACGTGATGAAGACCCCGCGCCGCGCGCACTCGCCGCACCACCGCTGCTGCATCTCCAGCGTCGGGTCGTCGGTGATGCGCGCGTAGAGCATGGACGGCTCGCCGCTGATGCGCAGGTCGAAGCCGTTGCTCCGGGCCGCGTCCACCATGCCCGCCGCCAGCAGCCCGCCGGTCTCGCTCAGGAGGCGCGGGCCGTTGATCCGCCGCAGCTCCTGCAGGTTGGCCAGCGCGGCCGCCATGGGCCCCGCGCCGTACCAGTAGCTGCCCGTGTGGAAGACCTTCGACACGTCGCCGCGCAGGGCGTCGCCGCCCACGAGCGCGGAGATGGGGTATCCGTTGCCGATGGCCTTGCAGAAGCAGATGAGGTCCGGGGTGAACCCGTAGTGCTCGCAGGACCCGCCCATGTGGAGCCGGAACCCCGCCCGCACGTCGTCAATGATGAAGACGATGCCGTTGGCGCGCAGCAGCGCCTCGACCCGCTCCCAGTAGTGCGGCGCCGGCAGCTCGTTGTCCGTGAAGATGGGGTGGTGGAGGGGCGACGAGATGAACCCGGCGATCTGGCCGGGGCTGTCCGCCACGACACGCTCCAGGGCCTCCACATCGTTCCACGGGATGCGGATGATGTTGGCCGTGTCCTCCTCGATCACCCCGTGGTGGCCCGGCCCCTGCATCCACGGCGAGGTGCCGTGGTAGCCGCCCTTGATGGCGACGATCTTCTTGCGGCCCGTGGCGGCCCGCGCCGTCATCACGGCCAGGTTGGTCACGTCCGCGCCGTTCTTCGCGAAAAAGGCCCAGTCGGCCGCGGGAACCAGCTCTGTCAGATATTCCGCCAGCTCCACCATCACGGGCGCGCACACGCTGTTCACGTCGCACTTTTCCATCTGCGCCCGGTACGCCGCGTCCACCACGGGGTTCCGGTACCCCTGGATCATGGGGCCGTAGGCGCACATGTAGTCAATGAAGCGGTTGCCGTCCACGTCCCAGAAATACGCGCCCTCGGCGCGGTCGGAAAAGAAGGGGTACGCCGACACGGGGACGTAGGGCGCCGGGCCGAAATGTCCGTAGATGCCGCCGGGAATGACCCGCGACGCCCGCTCCATCCACGCCGCCGTCTTGTCAAACGTGTAGGGATCCATCCTGCCTTCCTCCGGTCGTCAGTCGAGAAACCGCGCCACCCGGTCCATGATGAGGGTCGCGCTGTCCACCAGGGGCAGCATCCCCCACACCTCCACGTCGCCCTGGCCAATGGCCGACATGCCGTCGCGCTTCCCGCCCAGCACTTCATGGGCGGTCTGGACGTCCTTGAAGGTCATCCGCGCCGCGGGCGCTCCGGCGAGGCCGCGCCCCGCGTGCACCCCGTCCTTCCCGAAGCTCACCCAGGCCGCCGGGCCGTCCGGGAGCACCTGAAGCTGGAGCGTGCCCGCGGGCGCGCCCGCCGCGAGGCCCGCGCTCACGGGGTCCGTCGCCGCCAGCGCCCGTACCGCAAAGGCCCCCGTGTACAGCGTCAGCGCCGTGTTCGCCGCCAGCAGCGCCGGATCCTCCAGCGGGTCCGTCTTCGGCTTCAGCACGGCCTCCAGCCGCGCCGTCGCCTTGGGAAACTCGTCCTTAAGAAAGCCCAGGCGCGTGAAGCCCGTCAGGGGGATGGGGAGGGCGGTGCCGTCGAACATCCGGTTCAGATGGCGGGGCGTCGCAAAGAGGAGGCGGACGTCGGGGTTCATGTGGCGGCCCAAATCCTGCCGGCAGCCCGTCGCTGAATACTCCAGCCACGCCTCCGGCCCGAAGGCCACCGTGAACTGCACCGCGATCCGCCACGGCTCGGAAAGCCGCGCCGCCTCCGGGTCCACGTCCCCCAACACCTCAAGATTCTTGAGGACCGCCCCAAGGTTTAGATGCGCCCGGACCAACTCGCTGCTCATAACGACCGTCCCTCATACGCCTGTTCGCGACCGAAGGTTGAAAATAGCAGAAGCCCCGCGAGAATTCAAGAAAAACGGGGCGGCGGACAAGAGACGGCTTTCGCGCCAGCCCTAGGGCGCGGCAAGCAGCGCCCCTATCTGGGGGTCGTCCCAGGCGTCTTCTTGCAGGCCCAAGGCACGCGCCCGTAGGGGCGCCGCTTGCCGCGCCCTCTTTCTCGCGGTTTGACCGTCTTTCCCGCTCAGACCTCCGTGCCGCAAACCCCTATCCCGCGCCGCCCTTCTCCAGGGCTTCGAGCTCCTGCCAGCGCCGGTAGAGGGTCTCTATGCGGGCGCGGGCGGCCTCGAGCTCGGCGAGGACGGGGGCGGTGTCCTCGCGGGGGCCGGCGTAGAAGGCGGGGGCCTGCACGGCGGCTTCGAGGCGGGCGGCCTTCTCCTCGGCGGCGAGGATTTCCCCCTCCATCCGGGCGAGTTCGCGCTTCTCGTTGTAGTTGAGGCGGCGGGGGCCGGAGGGGGGCGGGGCGGGGGACGCCTGCCGCACCGCGCGCTCGCGGACCGCGTCGGCGCGGCGGACCTCGCGGGCCTCGCCCTCGCGGCGCTCGCGGTGGAGGAGGTAGTCGTCGTAGCCGCCGGTGATCTGGGTGATGCGGCCATCCTCCTCGAAGACGAGGAGGTGGGTGCAGACGCGGTTGAGGAAGTAGCGGTCGTGGCTGACGATGAGGGCGCAGCCGTCGAAGGCGAGGACGGTCTCCTCGAGCAGGCGCAGGGTGAAGAGGTCGAGGTCGTTGGTGGGCTCGTCGAGGACGAGGAAATTGCCGCCGCGCAGGAGCCTGCGGACGAGGTCGAGGCGGTTGCGCTCGCCGCCGGAGAGGTTGCCCATGGGCATGTCCACGCTCTCGCGGTCGTAGAGGAACTTTTCGATGTAGGCGGGGACGAAGAGGCGGTGGTTGCCCACGTCCCAGAACCGCGCGCCGCCCGCCACGAAGTCGAGGATGCTCTGGGCGGGGTCCACGTCCGCGTGGGCCTGGTCGAGGTAGAGGAAGCGGGTGGCGTCGCCGAGGAGGACCTCGCCGTCGGCGGGCCGCTCCAGCCCCATGAGCACGCGCAGCAGCGTGCTCTTGCCGCAGCCGTTGGGGCCGATGATCCCGACGCGCATGCCCTTCTGCATGAAGAGGGAGAACTGGCGGAAGAGCGGCGCGCCGCCGTAGCCGTGGGTGGCCTGGCGCACCTCGAGGATGTTCTTCCCCAGGCGCTCGGGCTCGGGAATCTCGAAGAGGAACTCGCGGTGGACCGGCGGCGGGCCGTCCTCCACCGTCTCCAGGAGGCGGCCGATGCGGGCCTTCTGCTTCGTGCTGCGGGCCTGGGCGCCCCGGCGGTACCAGGCCAGCTCGCGCCGGAGGAAGGCCAGGCGGTTGTCCTCCGTGCGGGCGCGGGTCTCGTCCACGGCGCACTTGTACTCCAGAAAGCGCGAGTAGCCGCCGGGGAAGGTGTATACCTTCCCGAACTCCAGCTCGGCGATGCGCGTGACCACGCGGTCGAGGAAGTAGCGGTCGTGCGTCACGAGGACGCAGGTGCCCTCGTAGGACTCCAGGAACGACTCGATCCACGCGATGCTGTCCGTGTCAATGTGGTTCGTCGGCTCGTCGAGCAGCAGCACGTCGGGGCGCGACGCGATTTTGTGGGCGAGGTCCACCCGGCGCAGCTCGCCGCCGGACAGGCTGGAGAGGGGGCGGTCCTCCGGCGGCAGCCGCAGGGCCGTGGCCACGCGGCGCGCCTCCTGCTCGGGGGTCCAGCCGCCGCCCACGTCCAGCGCGTGGTGGATCCGGTCGCACTCCTCCTGCAGCTCGCGGTGCTCCCAGCAGTCGCCCGGTGTCTCCGACAGCCGCCGCACGGCGTCATGATAGGCCGCCAGCAGGTCGTTGGCCTCCTCCGCGGCGTTGCGCAGGGCGTCGCCCACGGTCCACGAGAGGTCCAGCAGGCAGTCCTGGCGGAGCAGCGCCGCGCGCAGGCCGCGCGCCCGCGTGACCTCGCCCGCGTCCACGGCCTCCACCCCCGCCATGATCCGCATGAGGGTGGACTTGCCGCAGCCGTTCCGGCCGATGAGCCCGAGGCGGTCGCCCTCGTTCACCGTGAGGGAGACGCCCTTGAGGATGAGCTGCGCGCCGTACCATTTCTCGGCGTCAATGACGCCCAGCACGGGTTTCTGCGGGGGGACGGCGCTCATGCCCGATGCTCCGGTGATTCCGGGCTAAGAGGGTGGGCATGGGGCGCGCGCGCGGTCCGGGTCCCCCCTTCAGGGGGGTGATTCGCGGGAGCGAACCGGGGGATGTTCCGAGTTCCGGGGCGTTGGCGGGCAAGAGATTGCTTCGCTTCGCTCGCAATGACGCGTGTTTTTCCGGTCATTGCGAGCGAAGCGAAGCAATCTCGTGCTCGCGAAGACGCGTCCACCCCCCTGAAGGGGGGACCAAGAGGCCCCGGCCCCTTAGCAAACACAGAAACCTTTCGGTTCCAAAGGTGCGCTGAACCGGGGAACATTCCCGCCCTGCGGTCCTTTGCGCCTCTGCGTCTCTGCGTTAAGGGGGCCCGCCGCTGTCCGTCCCTACGGGGCATCAAAGCCAGCGCTCGAACCACTCGTCGGCCACCTCGAGGGTGGTCTCCGTCAGGTCCCGCCCGTCGTAGTTGGTGTAATGGTCCAGGGCGCTCTCCGCGCCGAGCATCTTGTAGATTTTTCCGGCCGTGGCGACGGCCTTCTGGCAGCTCTTGGGGTTCGCCTGGATCGCGTTCGACAGCGACGTGATGATCTGCACCGCCGTCGGGGCGGCCAGCGACAGGATGTGCTCCCAGTCCACGGGGAAGTCGCCGCCCGCCGCGCCGATTTCCACGGCCTTCGGCAGCAGCACCAGCCCCTCGTCCTCCGGCCAGACCCCCGGCGTCTTGTCCGTGGCGAAGCGGGTGAACCCGCAGCTCGCCACGCACGCCTGCACCCGGCTGTCCAGCCCCGCCAGCAGCAGCGCGTTGAACGCGCCCAGGCCGTGGCCGATCACGCCGATGCGCGCCGGGTCCACCCGCTTCAGGTCGCCGAACACCGCGACGGCCTGCATGTGGTCCGAGAGCGCCTTGCCCGCCAGGCTGAGCTTCGGGTTGTCCCTGTGGAACTGCTCCCCGTCATAGGGCTTCCGCTTCGCGCCCGCCCGCTCCCCGGCCGTCGGCATGTCCACCGCCAGCGTGGCATAGCCCCGCTCCGCGTAATGCTGGGCCAGCGCCAGATGCATGTCGCCCTCCAGCCCCGCCGGCTCGTCCTTGCCATAGGGCGTGTACCCGTGGCAGCACAGGATGCCCGGCACCTCCTCCTTGCTCCCCTCCGGCACGAACAGCCAGCCCGTGACCAGCTCATCGTCCGCCGCATAGAAGCCGATCCGGCGCCGCGCCGCCTTGCCCTTCGACTCGTACTCCTCCAGAATCTTGAACTGCCGGTCCTTCGGCGGCTTCGGAAGATCGCCCAGCAGGTCCGTCACCTGCTTCACGATCTCCTCCTTCACCCCGGGCCAAGCCGAAAGTTTTATGCTCTTTGACAGGTCTGTCATCGTGTGGTTGAACTCCATGTCGTGGGCCGAAGCCGGGTACATGGTATGAAACGCACTGGGCCGAATCAACTTTGTCGCGCCGTTTGGTGAAATGTGCCCGCGCCCGGTAATTCCGCTATAATCTGCAAGAGGTTTCGCGGCCCGGAAGTTTGGGGGGCGGCGGACCGCAGAGACACCACGCGACCATGCAGCAGCGCAGCAACAGCACCCCGGGGGTGTCCCCCGCCGAACGGCACGCCCGGCTCCGGGCGGAGGTCGAGCGGCACAACCGTCTGTATTATCAGGACGCGCGGCCGGAAATCTCGGATTTTGAGTTTGACGCGCTGCTGAGGGAGCTGGAGGCGCTGGAGGCGGCGCATCCGGAGCTGGCGGCGGAGGATTCGCCCACGAAACAGGTGGGCGGCGCGCCGCAGGAGGGCTTTGAGCCGGTCTTCCACAGCGTGCCGATGCTGTCCATAGAGAACACCTACAACGAGGGAGAGTTGCGGGCCTTTGACCAGCGGGTGAAGAAGGGCCTGGAGGGCGCGGAACCCGCGTATTTTGTGGAGCTGAAGCTGGACGGGGTTTCGCTCAGCGTGCGCTATGAGGGCGGGCGGCTAATCCGCGCGGCGACGCGCGGCGACGGCAAACGCGGGGACAATGTGACGGCGAACGCCCGCACGCTGGCGGGGCTGCCGGAGGAGATTGCCGGCGCCCCGGCGGAAATGGAGCTGCGGGGCGAGGTCTACATGCGCTGGTCCATCCTGGAACGCCTGAACCGCGCCCGGGAGGAGGAGGGGCTGGAGCCGTTCCGCAACCCGCGCAACACGACGGCGGGCACGCTGAAACTGCTGGACCCGCGGGCCGTGGCGGCGCGTTCCCTGGATATTTTCCTCTACGATGCGGCGGAGGTGTCGGAACCGTTGGCGGACACGCATGACGGCGTTCTGGACCGCCTGCGCGGTTTCGGCCTGCCGGTGAACCCCCATGGGCGGCGCTGCGCGGACATCGAGGAGGTCGTCGCGCACTGCGCGGCCTGGCGCGCGAAACGCTTTGAGCTGGACTACGCGACCGACGGCATGGTGGTTAAGGTGGACAGCCTGGCCCAGCGCCGGGTGCTGGGCAGCACCAGCAAGGCCCCGCGCTGGGTGATTGCCTACAAGTTTCCCGCCGAAACCGCAAAAACCCGCCTGCTGGGCGTCACGGTGCAGGTGGGCAAGTCGGGCGCCCTGACGCCGGTGGCCGAGCTGGCGCCCGTGCTCCTTGCGGGCACGGTGGTCAAGCGGGCGTCCCTGCACAATTTCGACGACCTCGCCGCGAAGGATTTCCGGCCCGGCGACCTGGTGGAGGTGCAGAAGGCGGGGGAGATCATCCCGCAGCTCGTGCGCTATCTGCCGGAGGAGCGCCCGGAAAACGCCGCGCCGTTCCCCCTGCCGGAACGCTGCCCCGACTGCGGGAGCGCGGTCCACCGCGACCCGGCGGGCGTCTACCTGCGCTGCCTGAACCTGGCCTGTCCGGCCCAGGTGCGCGGGCGTCTGGAGCATTTCGCCAGCCGCCGGGCGATGGACATCGAGGGCATGGGCCCCGCGCTCGTGGAGCAGCTCGTGTCGCGCGGCCTGGTCCACACGCCCGCCGACCTCTTCCTGCTCACGAAGGAGCAATTGCTGGGGCTGGAGCGCATGGGCGACAAGTCGGCGGAGAACCTGCTGGCGGCGCTGGAAAAGGCGAAGGACCGCCCCCTGGGCCGACTGCTCCACGGTCTCGGCATCCGCGAGGTGGGCGAGCATATCGCCGAGAACCTCGCGGTGGGCTTCAACACCATGGAAGCCCTCGCCGCCGCAACGGAGGCGGAGCTGCTGGCGGTGGACGAGGTGGGCGGGGTCATCGCGGCGAGCGTGCGCGAGTTTTTTACTGTTCCCGAGAACCTCGCTCTTATAGACCGGCTGCGTGAAGCCGGGGTGCGGCTGCACCAGCGCGGCGCGGACGAGGCGGCCGAGTCCGGTCCGCGCCCCTTCGAGGGGATGACCTTTGTGGTGACCGGGGCGCTGGAGGGGTGGTCGCGCGATGAGGCGCACGCCCTGATCAAACGCCTTGGCGGCCGCCCCGCGGGCAGCGTCAGCAAGAAGACCTCCTATGTGCTGGCGGGGTCCGACGCGGGATCCAAGCTGGACAAGGCGCTGGCCCTCGGCGTGCCCGTGCTCACCGAGGCGCAGTTCCGCGAGATGACCGGGGGGGACGGCGCATGAGCGAGCACACCGTTCCCTGCCCCGAAACGCTGGACCAGAATACGGGCCGGGAGCTGTTCCAGTCCGTGCGGGAGTCCGCGCCGAAGAGGGGGGAGGAGGTCGTGCTGGACCTGGCGGGCACGCGGTCCATGGACTCGCAGGGCGGTGCCTGGCTCATCCAGACGGCGCGGCTCCTGCGCCGGCGCGGGGCGGCCGTGTCCTGGCGGGGTCAGTCCGGGGGTGTGGAGGACTTCATCGGCATCCTGGAGCCGGCGCTGGTCATGGACGAGCCGCCGAAGCGGCCCGAGCCGTGGTTTCTCGAGGACCTGGGGGACAAGACCATCAGCTTCTTCACGGAGCTGCGCCAGTTCGGCGGGCTCTGCGTGGACGCGCTCTACTGGACCCTGATCGCGCCCTTCGAGGGGCGCGGGTTCCGGTTTGGCGCCTTTGTGGACGAGCTGTACGAGATGGGCGTGCGGGCCGTGGGCATCGTGTGCCTCATGAACTTCCTCATGGGCCTGATCATCGCCATGCTCTCGGCGAAGCAGGTGGAGGCCTTCGGCATCCAGATCTACGTGGCGAACCTCATCATCATCGCCTTCGCCCGCGAACTGGGCGCGGTGACGACGGCCGTGGTGGTTTCCGCGCGCACCGGCGCGGCCATCGCCGCCGAAATCGCCACCATGAAGGTGCAGGAGGAGATAGACGCCCTGCGCGGCATGGGCATCAATGTGGCGCAGTACCTCGTGTCTCCCAAGCTGCTGGGGCTCCTGGTGGCGCTGCCCTGCCTGACGGCGCTGGGCATGCTCTCGGGCACCCTGGGCGGCGCGCTCTGGGGTGTGGGCATCCTGGGGTTCCGCCCATACATCTGGTACAACCAGACCCTGGGCGCGGCGGAGCTGAACGACTTCGTGCAGGGCATGCTCAAGGCGCTGTCCTTCGCGGTGGCGATCTCGCTCATCGGCTGTCATAATGGTTTCCGGGTCACGGGCGGGTCGCGCGGCGTCGGCCGCATGACGACCCGCGCCGTGGTCATGGACATCTTCATGCTGATCACCATTGACATCGTCTTCGCGGCGATCTTCTACTATGTGCTGGACTGACCCATGGCTGAGGGCAACGACAACGGCGTGATCATCGAGGTGCGGGACCTGGTGACCCATTACGGGGACACCCGGGTGCTCGACGGGATCACGTTTGACGTGCGGCGCGGCGAGATCTTCATGATCGTCGGCGCGAGCGGCTGCGGCAAGACCACGCTGCTCAAGCACCTGTGCGGCCTGCTGCGCCCCACGTCCGGGAGCATCCTCTTCCAGAACCGGGACGTCGCCGCGATGGACGAGGACGAGCTGGCGGTCATGCAGCGGTCCATCGGCATCGCGTTCCAGTCGAGCGGCCTGTTCAACTCCATGACCGTCGGCGAGAACGTCGCCATGCCCATGGCGGAGTACAACGCCGTGACGCCCGACCTGGTGGACTCGCTGGTGCGGATGAAGCTCAGCCTCGTCGGGCTGTCGGCGGCGCAGAACACCATGCCCAGCGACCTGTCCGGCGGCATGCGCAAGCGGGCGGGGCTCGCCCGCGCCATGGCCGTGGACCCCGACCTCGTGTACTTTGACGAGCCCTCCGCCGGGCTGGACCCGATCATGGCGGCCGGGCTCGACGAGCTGGTGGTCAAGCTGAACCGGCTGCTGGGCATGACCTTCGTCATCGTGACCCACGAGCTGGACTCGATCCGGCTGGCCGCCCACCGGGTGCTCATGCTGGACCGGGGCCGGATCATCTTTCTCGGGACCGTGGAGGAGGCGGAGAAGAGCGGCGTGGAGCGGGTGCGGCAGTTCTTCGAGCGGCGGCCCGACGACCACATTACCCAGACCATGCTGGCGGGATAGGAACAGCGCAAGGAACAGGACAAAGTGGCCACGCGAAAACAGAAAGTGAAGGTGGGCGTCTTCCTCATCGCCTGCCTGGCCCTCATCGTGGGCGGCGCCATGCTCATCAAGGGCATGTACCACGACCCCGGCGAGGAGTACACCCTCGAGTTCGACGAGTCGGTCCTCGGCCTCTACGAGGGCGGGATGGTCGAGTACCTAGGCGTGCCCGTGGGCAAGGTGCGGAACATCCGGGTCACCGAGAGTCAGAAGGCCCTCGTCGAGATCCTCATCAACCCCGAGAAGGTGACGCTGCGCAAGGGCGTGGAGGGCCAGCTCGTCCTGTACAGCATCGCCGCGGGCACCATGGCCATCAGCCTCAGCGGCGGCGAGTCCGACGGCCCCGTGCTCCCCGGGATGAGCCGCATCCCCACCAAGACCTCGACCATCGAGGCCATCAGCTCGCAGATCACCGACATCATGGCCCAGCTTAATGACATTGCGGGAAAGGTCAGCGACCGGCTCGACGCGCTGCCCGAGGAGGACATTCGGGAGGTCGTGGAGCGGGTCAAGAACCTGCTGAAGAAGGGCGAGGGGGTCATGGACGAGGGCGGGAAACTCGCCACGGAGACCACCGAGACGGTCAAGGCCCTCCGCGAGGACGCCCGCCGCGTGGTGGACGCCCTGGAGGCGCGCAGCGCCGACCTCCAGAGCCTCGCGAAGGAGATGGAGTCCCTGGTCAGGACGGCGAATGAGAAGATGGGCGCCGTGGACGTGGCGGACACCCAGGCGCGCGTCCAGAAGGCCCTCGACGCCGTCACCTCCCTCTCGGCCTCGGTCGAGGCCTCCATGGAGCAGCTCGACACCGTCACCAAGGACGTGCTGCACGAGACGGACAACGTGGAGCACAGCCTGCGCTCCACGATGAAGGAACTGACCGAGGCCTTTGAAAGCCTGCGCCTCCTGATGGACCAGCTCAAGGCCGACCCGTCCCAGCTGGTGCGCGGCAAGTCCGTTTTCCGGCAGGCCCCGAAATGAGAGCGCAACCGACAGGACAGGGAACCATGGCGGAGAGACACATGCTACGGACAATGGCGGTCCTGCTGGCCGCGGCGGCGCTGGGGACTCTCCCGGCCGGGTGCCTCGGCCCCCGCACCCTGATGGAAACCCGCCAGTTCCTGCTGGCGCCGGCGCCGGGGGAGGCCCCCGCCCTGGCCGATTCCGGGAACACCCTGGGCATCCGCCCCCTGGCCGCGGCCCTGCCCTACGACCTGCGCATGGCCGTTCTGGCGGAGGACGGGACCCTGGGCTATCTGCCCCATGACAAATGGGCGGAGCGGCCCGAGACGGCCCTCACGCGCTCGCTCTCCGACATGCTGCGGGCCACCGCGCGCTATGCGGACGTCGGCGACGCCGCCGAGATGGTGCGCCCCTCCCTGATTCTCACGGGCGAGCTGCGCGCCCTGCGGCTGAACCGCGCCGTCTCCCCCGCCACCGCCGAGGTGGAGGTCCGCATGGAGCTGCGCGCGTCGCGCGAGCCGAAGGCGGTCTGGACGGGCACCCTGGTGGAAACGGAGCCCCTCGACGAGGACAGCGGCGCGGGCTTTGCGCGCGCCGCAAACCGCGCCGCCGGGCGCCTCGTGACCCGGGCGGCCGCGGAAATGGCGAAGGCCACGCCGGACGCGCCCGCGCCCCCGGCGAAGTAGGGCCCTACCGGACGCGGCCAATCAGCCGCAGCAGGCCGTCGAGAATCGTGAGCGGATGCGGCGGGCACCCGGGCACCCAAAGGTCCACCGGCAGCAGCGCGCCGACGCCCCCCGGCACCACCTCGTCGTGCCCGGCATACGCCCCGCCCGACACCGCGCAGGCCCCCACGGCGATGACCACTTTGGGGTCCGGCACCGCCTCGTAAGTCTTCAGCAGCGCCCCCTCCATGTTGCGGGAGACCGGCCCCGTGACCAGAATGCCGTCGGCGTGCCGGGGCGACGCGACAAACTGGATGCCGAAGCGGCCCAGGTCAAACACCAGCGTGCCCAGCACATTCGTGTCCGCCTCGCAGGCGTTGCAGCCCCCGGCGCTCACCTGCCGCAGGCGGAACGAGCGCCCGAAAAGCCGCCGCAGCTCCTCGCCGCGCCGTCCGGCGTCCTGCCGCCAGTCCGCGCCGGCGACGGTCAGTCCTTCGCGCCCGTGGGACGCCAGGCGGTGTTCCCGCGTGAACGTCAGCGCCCGGGGCGGGCAGGCCGCGGCGCATTCCCCGCAGAAGAGGCACCGTCCCATGTCGAGCGCGGCCTTTCCGGAGGCGGTGGAAACCGCGCCGGTCGGGCAGACGTCGGCGCACGCGCCGCAGCCGGCCGCGCACTTTTCGGGGTCGAGGGCGGGCAGCCCCCGGTAGCGTTCCGGGAGCTCCGGCACCGTTTCGGGGTAATTCCCCGTCCGGTACCCCTGGCTGAGTCTGGCTCTGAGTGGTCCGATCATTGTTCCGAAGCCTCCATCACAGGTCCGCCCCGCAGTACGAGAGGTTGAAACTCTTGTTGCACAGGGGGAAGTCGGAAATCTGCTGCCCGCGCATCGCCATGGCCAGCCCGGCCCAGTTGTGGAACGAGGGGTCCACCACCTTGTATGCGGCGAACCGTCCCGCCCCGTCCGTGAGGACGGTGTGGCAGATTTCCCCGCGCCATCCCTCCACCACGGAGACGGTGAGCGAATCGGCCGCCAGGGGGGCGGCGGCCGCGCTGAGCACCGGGCCCTCCGAAAGGTTCTCCAGCCGCTCCCGCACAAAGGCCGCGGAATGGACCATCTCGCGCCACCGGACCTGGGCCCGCGCGAAGACGTCCCCGCTGGCCCAGGTGGCCGTGGGGATGCCGGTGAACTGGTAGATGCCCGAGGGATATTCAAACCGCGCGTCGCGCCGGATGCCGCAGGCGCGCGCGGGAACGCCGACCAGCCCCAGGGCCGCGCACAGGTCGGGGGTGATCCGGCCCGTCTCCTCGAAGCGGGCCATGACCGACGCGGTGTTCCATAGGAGGCTCACCGCGTCCCGGGTGTCGCGGAAGACCGCGTCAAGGCGCTTTAGAATCTCCCTGCGGAGCTCCGGCGTGAGGTCAAAGGCGACCCCGCCCGGCCGCACCCAGCCGCGCCCGAAACGGCTGCCGCAGGCGAGTCCGGTCATGTTCAGGTAGTCGCCCCGCAGCCGTCCGCAGAAAGAGGCCGTGGGCAGAAAGCCGACATCCCCCGACAGCGCGCCCAGGTCGCCCGTGTGGTTCGCCAGGCGCTCCAGTTCCAGGGCGATTCCCCGAAGCTCCAGCGCGCGGAACGGGGCGGCCGTTCCCGTGATCGCCTCGATGCCCTGGCAGTACGCCAGCGCGTGGCCGACGGTCGTGTCCCCGGCCAGCGTCTCCATGTGGTGGATGGCGCGCCGGCCGGGGCCGCCAATCAGGGCGTCCTCGACGCCGCGGTGCTGGTATCCCAGCGAAATCTCCAGATGCATCACATTCTCGCCGTGGCACTGAAACCGGAAATGTCCCGGCTCGATGATGCCTGCATGCACCGGCCCCACGGCGACCTCGTGGACCTCCTCGCCCTCCACCCGGTAGAAGTCCGTCACGCCGACGACCGGCGGCTCTTCCCCGCCGCGGCCCCAGGCGTCGTGTCCCGGGCGGCGGGAGCGGTGGAAGCGGAGCGGCTTGAGCCAGGGATGGCCCTCGGGCCGGAGGCCCCACTGCTCCGCGATCTCGCGCTCAAACCAGTGCGCCTGGGCGCATTCCGGCGTCAGGGCCGGGTAGCCGTCCCCGGAGACATCCGCCGAAAGCACCAGGAAGCCGCCCGTGTCCGCCGCGCCGAGCACCGCATGCAGGCGCACCCTGCCGCCGCCGGGGGCCGGGGCGCCGAACAGGCTGACGATCCGCCCGCCGTCCGCCGTGTGCATCAGAATCTCCTCGCGGAAATCCTCCACCGGCAGCACGGGCACGCGGTCCAGGGGGACGCGCTCACAGTTGAACACGGGAAGCGGAGAATCACAGCTCATGGGGGGCTCCCTCCACGATGTGGACAGCGGCCCCGAGCATGTCCGTCAGCGGGCCGGGCAGCCAGACTCCCAGCAGCAGCAGGGCGCCCACGCACACGGCGACCAGCAGCTTCTCGGTCACGCCCGCGCGCTCGGGCCGGGGAACGCCCGCGGGATCGCCCCAGGCCAGGGGAATCGCGTTCCGCAGGATGCCCACGAAGACGGCGGCCGCCCCCGCGAGAAACAGGCCGAGGGTCCAATAGGCGCCCTGGCCGGCCGCCACCACCAGGAGAATCAGCTCGCTCAGGAACACCGCAAACGGCGCCGCGCCGACCAGCACCAGCAGGCTCACCAGCAGCGCCCCGCCCCACACGGGGGCCGTCTTCAGCGAGCCCGCCAGACGCCGCATGTCGTGCGTTCCGTGCATCTGGCCGAGGCGGCCGGCGGCGAAGAAGGCCAGCGACTTGGCGAGGGAGTGGTTGAGCGTGTGCAGCAGGGCGGCGAAGACGCCGAACCCGCCCAGTCCCAGCCCGATGGCGATGATGCCGATGTGCTCGATGCTGCAGTAGGCCAGGAGCCGCTTCAGGTCGCGCTGGGAGCCGATGAACGCCGCGGCGGTCAGGAGCGAGGCCAGGCCGAAGAACAGCAGCAGCCGGTGGCTCCAGCCCGTGTTTCCTGTGGCTGTCTCCACCAGGGGCATGTACCGCATGACCGCGTAGAGGGCGGCGTTCAGCATGAAGCCGGAGAACAGGGCGGACACCGGCGCGGGCGCCTGGCTGTGCGCGTCCGGCAGCCAGCTGTGCATCGGGGCGATGCCCGCCTTCGTGCCGTAGCCCACGAGCAGAAACAGGAAGGCCGCCTTCATCAGCACCGGGTCCAAACGCGCCGCGTTTTCATTGAGGCAGGTCCAAAGCAGCGCCTGCGACCCCGGATAGTGCAGCCCGCTGGCCGCCGCGCCGGCGAAGAGGGTGCCCATGAAGGCGAAGGCCACGCCCACGGAGCAGATGATGAGGTATTTCCACATCGCCTCCATGGACTCCGGGGTCCGGTGGGTGCAGATGAGGAACGCGGTCACCAGCGTGGTCGCCTCGATGCCCACCCACAGAATGCCGATGTTGTCGGAGAGCAGCACCAGCGCCATGGCCGCCAGCGCCCCGAACCAGAGCGCGCCGAAGCGCCGCATCCCCGCCGAGTCCGTCCGGTGCTCCGCGGGCTCCCCCCGGAAATAGGCGGGCAGATACAGGGAGCTCAGTGTGAAGACTGCCGTCATCACCAGCAGGTGGTACGCCGAGAGCGCGTCGAGGTGGAGCCAGCCCCACCCGGCCGACAGCGAACCCTCCGCGCGGACCCCCCGGACAAAGACGAGGGCCGCGGCGGCCCACAACAGCACCCCCGCGCGGATGACCGCCATGACCCCGCCGCGCGACCGGCAGGCGAGGCACGCCCCGGCCCCCAGCAGGGGCAGGGCGATCAGAATCCAAAGGAATCCGGCGGCGTTCATTCCGTTTCAGCCTTTCAGCGTGTCCAGCTGGTCCACGTCCATGTGGTCAAATTCGCGGGTGATGTGGTGGACCGCCACGCCCATCACAAAGACCGCGGCAAAGGCGTCCAGCAGGACGCCCAGGTCCACCAGCAGCGGCATGTCGCGCAGGACGACCACGCCGAAGACGTACATGCCGTTTTCCATGACGAGATAGCCGAGAATCTGGCTGACCGCCTTTTTCCGGCTCACAATGATGAAGAGCCCCACAAACACCATGAAGAAGGACACGGGCACCACCAGCGGCGGAGGATTCCCGGGAAACACCGGGAACCGCGAGCACATCCACACGGAACCGGCCAGGGAGAGGAACCCGACCAGCACGGAGGCGGCGTGCCCCACGAAGGGCTCCACCTCCCGGCGGACATCGGCCTCCCGGAGGAAGCGGAACAGCACCCGGGGGAAGACGACCCCTTTCAGCGCGACGGTCACCGCGCTCAGCAGCAGGGTCGAGACCACCAGCCCGCTCCCGTGCGCGACCAGCGGGAGCGCCCCCAGCACGAAGCCCTGAACCGCGACGGCGCGGATGCACGACCGGATCTGACTGAACCCCAGCAGCAGCATGCTGGAGACGATCAGCGCGAGCAGGGCGGTGTCTATGACGATGTTCACGCGGTCACCTCAGCAGCAGGACAAAGGCCAGTCCGGACACCACAACGGCCCCCACGAGAAGCTGGGGAACCCTCAGCAGGCGCACCCGCGCCATGCACGACTCGATGACCCCCACCAGCACGGCCAGGCAGAGCATGCCCGCCAGCGCGGCGGCCAGGTCCAGCGCCGCGCTGCCCGTGCGGACGGGCAGGACCACGTTGACCAGCAGCGAGCCCAGCACCCAGAGCTTGAGCGCCGCGCCGTACAGGATGAAGGCGAAATCCGGGCCGCTGTGGTCCAGCACCATGACCTCGTGGATCATGGTGAGTTCCAGATGCGTGTTGGGGTCGTCCACCGGAATCCGGGAGTTCTCGGCGAGCACCACCACGAGGAAGGAGACGCCCACCAGCGCCAGCACGGGCCCCGACGCCGCATAGGCGGCGGGGGACAGGGCCGCGAACATGCCGGAGAGCGAGAGCTCCCCCGTGAGCCGCGCGACCACCGCGAGCCCCAGCAGGAGCGCGGGCTCCGCCAGCGCGGAAAACTGCACCTCGCGGCTGGCCCCCATGCCCTCGAAACTGGACCCGGTGTCCAGCGCCGCCACCACGGTGAAAAAGCGCATCACGCCGAAAAGGTAGGCCAGGAGAATCAGGTCGCAGGGGAAGGAGATCAGCCCGCGCGCGCCCCCCAGCGGCGCGAGGGCCGCCGCGGTCAGGGCGCAGGCCAGCCCCACCACCGGCCCCGCGCGGAACACCCAGGTGGTCGTGCGGCTGTACACCGCGTCCTTGCGCAGCAGCTTCGCCAGGTCGTAATACGCCTGCAACAGCGGCTGTCCCCGGCGTCCCGCAAAGAACGCCTTCGTCCGGTTGATCACGCCCAGAAGCAGCGGGGCCGCCAGGAGCGCAAGGACAACGTTTGTCAGGGAAAGAAACATCATGGTTCCTACTCGACGCAGAAGAGAAGAAGGGCCAGCAGCGTGAGGGCAATGTAGAGGACATACAGCTGGACGCGTCCCTGCTGCGCCCAGCGGAACCAGGCCAGCGCCGCGCCCGTCATCCGGAACAGCGGCGCGTACAGGTTCCGCTGGAACAGGTCGTCCGTCTCCGTCGCAAACGTGGTTCCGGCGGGGAAGATGCCCTTCGGCGGCACGTGCTCCCGCCGTGTCCGCAGCAGCGGCGCGAAGAGGTCCGTGAGCGGCTGCGCGAACGACGACGCCGTGTACTGCATGCGGGGCGCGGGGGCCGCGTAGCCGCAGTCCCAGGTCACCGCCTGCCGTGCGCGCGCGCCGAGCAGCCGGAACCGCAGCGCGCTTAGCGCCGCCACCAGCAGCGCGAGCACCGCGGCCGCGGCGACAATCCAGGTCAGCGGCGTCGCGGCCGCCGCAAGACCGGCCGTCGCCGCCTCCGGGGCGCCTTTCATCACGACCGCCACCGCGGGCGCCAGAAGGGGCAGCACCGCCGGGGAGAATATCCCGATGGCGCCGCACAGGCACGCGAGCGCGGCCATGGGCCAGCGCATGGCCGGCCCCGCCTCCTGCGCGGCGGCGGCCTGCTCCGTGCGCGGCTCCCCGAGGAAGACCACCCCGAAGGCCTTGGTGAAGCACGCGGCCGCCAGCCCGCCGATCAGGGCCAGGCCGGCCAGGCCCGACAGCCCGGCCACCACCACGGCGGCGGACGGCGAAACCACGCCCCGGAAGGCCGACAGGTAGATCAGGAACTCGCTCACAAACCCGTTCAGCGGCGGCAGGCCGCAGATCGCCACCGCGCCCACCAGAAAGGCCGCGCCGGTTCCCGGCATCCGTTTGAGCAGCCCGCCCAGGCGGTCCAGCTCGCCCGTGCCCGCGCCGTGCAGCACCGCGCCCGCCCCGAGAAAGAGCAGCCCCTTGAACACCGCATGGTTCACCACATGGAGCAGCGCCCCGGCAAAGCCCAGCGCCGCCACGGCGGGCAGCCCGTGCGCCAACCCGAGATACCCCAGCCCGAGCCCGATGGCGATGATTCCGATGTTTTCCACGCTGTGGTAGGCGAGCAGCCGCTTGAGGTCGTGCTGGGCGAGGGCGAACAGCACCCCGAGCACCCCCGAAGTCACCCCCACCGCCAGCAGGCATCCCCCCCACCACGGCGCGGGCGCCCCCAGGAAGCCCAGCACCCGCATCAGCCCGTAGATGCCCGTCTTAATCATGATTCCCGACATCAGGGCGCTGACGTGGCTCGGCGCCGCCGGGTGCGCCTCGGGCAGCCAGACGTGGAACGGCATGAACCCCGCCTTGGTGCCGAAGCCGACCAGGGCGAACACAAACAGCACGGTGGCCAGCGGGGCGGGCAGCGCCGCGCCCGCGCGGGCCAGGGCGTCAAACCCGGCGGAACCGCGCGCGCAGAGAATCGCGAACATCGCCAGCAGGAAGGCGGTGCCCAGATGGGTGGCGACCATGTAGAGCCAGGCGGCCCGGCGCGCCTGCGCCTTCCCGTGGTCGTGGATCACCAGAAAAAAGGAGCTGAGCGCCATGGTTTCCCACGCGATCAGGAACACCACCGCGTCCCGGGCGAGCACCACGGCCATCATGCTCGCCACCAGCGTGTTGTAATGAAACCAGGAGGCGCGCCGCGCGCCCTTCCCCAGATAGGCCGCCCCGTACACCGCGCACAGCGCCCCCAGCAGCGTCATGGGAATCAGAAACACGGCCGACAGCGGGTCCAGGCCCAGCTCGAAGCCCCTCCCCGCAGGGGGTGGCCACGGAATCCGGACGGAAAGGGAAAGCCCGCCCACCAGCGTTCCCACAGCGGGGATCAAACCCAGGATGCAGCCCGCCACGGCCCCGCCGACCCCCAGACGCGCCGACCACGCCGCCGACCGCCCCGCGAGGGCGGATGCGCCGCCGCTGAGCATCAGGATTACCAGGCCTGCCAGGGTCAACTGCATGGGGTTCAAGTTCACTCCTGCTGCTGTTCGGCGCGCGCCCGCTCGTCGAGCGCGGTGTCCACCCGCCGGGCCTCTGTCAGAATGGCCTCCCGGGTGCCCGGCTCGGAGATGACCGCCTTGAACCCCGCGTCATGGAGGGCAAAGCCCAGGCGGGAGAGAAGCTGCAAATGCATGCGCACCGTCGGCGTGACCAGGGTGAGCAGCGCGCGCACGGGCTGCCCGTCCATCGCCCCGAAGGCCACCGGCCGCTCCAGAAAGCACAGCGCCAACAGCGGGCGCACAATGTGCAGAATCAGCGGGCTGCGCGGATGCGGAATCGCGATGCCGTCCCCCACCGCGGTGGAGCACACCTCCTCGCGGGAAAGCAGCACGCGGTACAGAAAATCCTGGTCCACCCCCTCGGGCAGGCGCATGCACTCCACCACCCCCCGGAGCACCGACGCCTTGTCGTTCCCCTCCACCCGGTAATGGCAGCCCCCCGCCTCGATGGCCTCGGCCAGCGACACTGCCTGTTTGGACTCCCGCGGCTCGCTGAAAATCTCGTCGGAAACGGGAATCTTGGAGACCGTCACCCACTCCAGCAGCTCGGTCCGGTCCACGCGGTACTGGTCCTGAATGCGGTAGGCCGGCAGCGTGCCGGCCTTGATCCACCGGTACACGGTCTTGTCGGAAACATTCAGCAGTTGCGCGACTTCTCGAATCTTGAGTTGCATTGCTTCCCTGGCCTGCCCAACCCTGCCCAGGCCGGGACATTTCGGACATAGTATGCGCTTTTCCGGCGCGGGGAGTCAAAAAGGACGGAGTGGACGGGGGAGGAATGGACAGTATGGACGATATGGACTGGATGGACTGAATGGAAATCCATCGCGTCCATCCAGTCCATCCAGTCCATCCAGTCCATACCGTCCATATCGTCCATATCGTCCATATCGTCCATACCGCCCATACCGCCCATACCGCCCATACTCCGCTTTCCGCAAGTGCGGACTGGTCTTTTTGATGTGGAAGGGAGTACTATTTTGGGCCTGACGCGCGGGCCCGTAAGGCCCGGGAAAGGTTTTGCAGAAATGTCGAAAAGCAAGCGCGTTCCGGAGTTCGGGAAGGCCGGCCTCTCCACCCGCTCCGTGCACGCGGGGGAGGACCGGTTCCGCTACGCCGACTCCATCACCACCCCCATCGTGCAGACGTCCACCTTCGCCTTCAAGGACACGGCGGACATCGAGGACTACACCAAGCACGGAAAGGAGCGCTACGAGTACGGGCGCTACGGCGGACCCACGGAGAAGGTGGCCGAAGGGCGCCTCTCCGCGCTCTGCGGCGCGGAGGACTGCGTTCTCTTCTCCTCCGGCATGAGCGCCATCACGACGACCATCCTCGCGCTGGTGCGCGGCGGCGACCACATCGTCATTACCGACGACGCCTACAAGAAGACCCTGGAGTTCTGCAACTCCTACCTCCAGCGCTTCGGCGTGGAGTGCACCGTCGTGCCCTTCGGCGACTACGCCGCCCTCGAGGCCGCCATCCGCAGAAACACCCGGTTCATCTTCTCCGAGTCGCCGACCAACCCCTATCTCAACATCTTTGACCTGGAGCGCCTGCGGGAAATCGCCCGGCGGCACGGCGTGCTCACGATCATTGACGCGACCTTCGCCACCCCGCTGAACCAGCGCCCGCTGGAGTTCGGCGTGGACCTGGAGATCCACAGCGCCACCAAGTACCTCGCCGGGCACAACGACATCCTCGCCGGGGCCGTGCTGGGCCGGACGGAGCTGGTGGAGGAGATCCGCGCCCTGCACAAGGCCATGGGCGGCGTCATTGACCCGCACTGCTGCTACCTGCTCCTGCGCGGACTCAAGACCTTCTCCGTGCGCATGGCCGCGCACAACGCCGCCGGCATGGCTCTCGCCCGCTTCCTGGAGGGGCACCCGCAGGTCCGGCGCGTGTACTACCCCGGCCTGGAGAGCCACCCGCACCACGCCATCGCCGCCGCCCAGATGACCGGATTCGGCGGCGTGGTCACCTTTGACATCAAGGGCACGCTGGACATGGCCAAGCGCTTCCTTGACGGGCTGAAGCTGTGCTACATTGCCCCCAGCCTGGGCGGCGTGGAGACCCTGATCACCCACCCGGCCCTCGTCAGCTACTACAACTACACCCGCAAGGAGCGCTACGCCCTCGGCATCACGGACACGCTCATCCGCGTGGCCGCCGGCATCGAGGACGCCGCGGACATCATCGCCGACATTGACAACGCCCTGCGCCGGAGCGCCAAAAAGGCCTGACAAGGCCCACACAGGAGAGAACCCATGAAACATGCCTGTATCTGCGCAATGACCCTTCTGGCCGCCGCCGCCGCCTCGGCGCAGTGCGCCGACCCCGGCGTCGAGTGCCGCCGCCTGCCCATGGACGAATACCGCGGCCGCATGCAGGCCGCCTGGATCGGCCAGATGGCCGGCGTCGGCTGGGGCGCCCCCACGGAGTTCAATTTCAACGGCGTCATCGTCCCCGAGGACAAGATGCCCGCCTGGACCCCGGACACGGTGAACCAGTTCGGCCAGGACGACATCTACGTGGAGATGACCTTCGTGCGCACCCTGGAGGAGCACGGCTGGGACGCCACGCCGAAGCAGGCGGGCATTGACTTCGCCAACAGCGGCTACGAGCTGTGGCACGCGAACAAGTTCGGGCGCAAGAACCTGCGCGCCGGCATCGCCCCGCCCGACTCCGGACACCCGAAGTTCAACAGCCACGCCGACGACATTGACTACCAGATCGAGGCCGACTTCAGCGGCATCCTGGCCCCCGGCATGCCCGGGCTGGTCCTGGAGCTGGGCGAGAAATTCGGCCGCCTCATGAACTACGGCGACGGCCTCTACGGCGGGGTCTTCATCGGCGGCATGTACAGCGCCGCCTTCTTCGAGAAGGACATCGCGAAAATCATCGAGGCCGGCCTCGCCTGCATCCCCTCCGGAAGCCAGTACCACGAGTGCATCAGCGACGTGGTGCGCTGGCACGCCGAGCACCCGGACGACTGGGAGGCCGCCTGGAAGAAGCTGGACGCCAAGTACCAGCGCAACCCGGAGTACCGCAAGGGCTCCTGCGGCACCGAGAACGGCTTCAACATTGACGCCAAGATGAACGGCGCGTGCATCGTCATGGGCCTGCTCTACGGCGCGGGCGACCCCGACCAGACCATCATCGTCTCCACCCGCTGCGGCCACGACTCCGACTGCAACCCGTCCAGCGCCGCAGGCGTCCTTTTCACCTCCCTCGGCATGGAGAACACCCCGAAGAAGTTTCACGAGGCCCTCAAGCGCGATGTCAAGTTCAGCCACACGGCCTACGATTTCGACGGGCTCATGCGGGTCTGTGAAAACCTCGTGCGCCAGGCCGTGGTCCGCGCCGGCGGCTGCGTGGAGAAGGACGACGCCGGCAACGAGGTTCTCGTGATCCCCGTCAAGGCCCCCGTGCCCGGGCCGCTGGAGCAGTGCTGGGCCCCCGGCCCCGTCGCCGACAGCAAATACACCCCCGAGGAAATGGCCAAGATCACGGCAAAAGAGGACAAGTAGCGGCATTTGGCAGGCTGGATGCGGGAAACGCTCGGAGAGGTGGCACGGGCTTCCAGCCCGTGATGCTTGGGCCGCATCCATGACCCAGACCACGGGCTGGAAGCCCGTGCCACCTCGGTGTTCCCGTGCGGGTCGTCCCCCGGTTCCCGGGGCTCCTCAGCCGTTCGCCGATACGTCCCCGCGCAGGCGCTCGAACACCCGCTCCTCGCCGCCCCGGTAGACCATGCCGTCGTCCACCGCCAGCGTGTGCTCCGCGTCCAAGGGGATGAACTTCCCCTCCGCGCGGGCGTACACCTCCCCGTCCGGGCCAATGAGCCGCGCCTCGCAGTGCGCCATGCGCCGGTGGGCCCGCGTGGTCCACGCCTCCACCACCAGCGACGGGTCCGGCGGCGCGGACTTGACATAGCGCACCATCAGCTCCGCCGTCACGCACATCAGCTTCAGCGACCGCGCCGCGGCCCAGCCCATGCTCTCGTCCAGCAGCGCCGCCACCACCCCGCCATGCACCACCCCCGGATACCCGCAATGCCGGTCATCCGCGCTCATCCGGATTTTCACCCGGTCGTCCTCCACATAGAACCGGCCCCGCAGGCCGACCGCGTTCTCCTCGCCGCAGACAAAACAGGTCTTCGAGACGGGCAGGGGCCGGACGCCGTTGTGCTGATCTTTCATGAAACATCCTTTCCCGGGACGCCGCCCCCTCCCAAGGGACGGCGGGTATTGTCCCCCGCCCCCCCCGCGCGATGCAAGCACGGACACGAAAAGAGGGCGCGTACTGCCTGCGCGAAGAGGGCGCGGGATAGCCGACCAGTCCCGCCCGTAGGGGCGCCGCTTGCCGCGCCCTCTTCGCGCGCGCGGGATAGCCGACCAGTCCCGTCCGTAGGGGCGCCGCTTGCCGCGCCCTCTTCGCGCGCGCGGGATAGCCGACCAGTCCCGCCCGTAGGGGTGCCGCTTGCCGCGCCCTCTTCGCGCGCGCGGGATAGCCGACCAGTCCCGCCCGTAGGGGCGCCGCTTGCCGCGCCCAGGAGCGGACATGGGGATCATCGCCTGCCCGGCAACGCGGCGGACGCGGACTGGTGCTCATGCCTGCCAGACCGCCTGAAGGCGGGGTGGTCATGGCAGCAAGACCCGTCTTCCCTGGGAAGATCCGGTGCTTTTGGCAGGATCCAGAGCGGTCCCCTGCGGGGAATCCAGATTCTCCGGGGTGGCCCGCCCCCGTGGGCGACCGGCCCAGGTGCGGGGACGCGCAAAAAACATGAGTCCATGTTGGGGGTAGTTGTTGCCAAGATGCTCTTTCGGCTGTCTGTTTGGCTTTTTTCCTGGCGTGTCTTGTGCTTCGAGATACTGCCCCAGAAAAATACATTGATTGACGGCACAACGCCTTATGCGCATTATTGAAGGTGGATACTGTCTGCCAGACGGGAAAAACAACTTGAAAAATCGGAGGATGTGGGGTATACTCAAAATGACCCAAGGCAATGGGCGCTTTGGGTCCGGCATTAATTGTTGTCAAGGTCGCGAGACCTGAAACCAACCGAAAAGGAATCTGTCATGCGCAAGAAAGGATTCACACTTATTGAGCTGCTTGTCGTGATTGCGATCATCGGTATCCTGGCGGCGATTCTGCTGCCGGCCCTGGCGCGCGCCCGCGAGTCCGCCCGCCGCGCCTCCTGCCAGAACAACCTCAAGCAATGGGGTCTGGTCTTGAAGATGTACAACAACGAGGCCAAGGGTGCTTTCCCCCCGATCCAGGTCATGCCGGGCGTCGGCCAGGATCCGACCAAGCCTGACGTGGCCGCCGGTCCGGCTGTCGCGGCCATTTACCCTGAGTATCTGACGGACCCCAACATCACCCTCTGCCCCTCCGACGCGGGGTTGAGCGATCATCAGGCAGACCTGTTCAATGCCGACGGTACGCCCCTTTTTTCCCATGAGCCCGGCATGATTGACGCGTCCTACGCCTACCTCGGCTGGTGTTTCGACAACGCCAAGCTGACGGCCACAGTCGGACAGTTCACGTATCTTGGGACCCTTCTTCCCCTGCTGGGCGACGATGCCAACTTGGACGCCAACACGAAGGTTCCGACACAGATCGCCGCCGCGCTTGACGGCATCGTGTATGACAACCTTTCCATCGCGACCGAGGTCATCGACGATCCGTACGCGCTGGCGCGCATCTTTGACGCGGATGTGGAGCTCCAGAACCCGTGGAACACCTCCGGCAACGGCGGCGGCGGCAAGATTTATCGTCTGCGGGAGGGCATTGAGCGCTTTCTGATCACGGACATCAACAATCCCGGCGCGGCCAATATGGCGCAGAGCACGCTGTGGATCATGCTCGACACCCTGACCACCGGCACGGGCGAGGCGCTCTTCAACCATGTGCCCGGCGGCTGCAACGTGCTGTTCATGGACGGCCATGTGGAGTTCATCCGGTATCAGGGCGTGCCGGGCTGGGACACGATTGACGTTGCCAGCGCCCAAGTCGGCATGGCCGGTGCCACCGCGCCCGTCCTTCCGTCGGTTGCCGCGTTGGTGGGCGCCTTCTAACAGGTATTTCCTGCGGCTTTTCTGCGATAATGTGACCGCCCCCCGGCAACGGGGGGCGGTTCTTTGCCAACCAGCCCCCCCTTTCCCCGAAATGACGGATAATCCATGCGCCTTTCCCCGCCTGTCCGGATGTGTCTCCTGGGGTTCATTTTGGACCTTGCGGTGATGATCGCCATCACCGTGGTGCCGTTCTATGTCTACCGGCAACTGGGGGGCGACGCGCGGATGTCGGGGTACTTTGGGGCGTTGCAGGCGGTGGTCTACATGGTCACCTGCCTGGTCACGTCGCGGTATGTGTCCCGCTCGCGGAACGGGCTGAACTGGGTGCGGTTTGGGCTGGTGTGGTTTGCGTGCGTTTTCACGCCCGTGGTGTTCTTCCGCGACACGGCGGTCTGCATCACCCTGGGGGTGGTCGCCTGGGCGGGGTTGGCGGTGATCTGGCCGGCCCTGTACTCGTGGTTTGGCGCGGACCCCGACCCGGAACGGCGCCAGAAGCATCTGGGCTGGTTTAACCTGTCCTGGAGTTCCGGGTTTGCGGCGGGGCCGCTGGTGGCCGGGCCGCTCTATGAGTACGACTACCGGCTGCCCTTCGCGGTGCTGGCGGTGTGCTGCGCGGCGGCGCTGGGGCTGGCACTGTCCATGCCCCATGAGCAGGTGCATTTCGGGCGGGGCAGGGAGGAGGAGGCGTCGGAGGAGGAGACGGGACACCGCCGGGACGCGGTGCGCTTCCTGCACGCGGCGTGGGTGGCGGTGATTCTGGCGAACTGGATGGTGGGCGTGCTGCGCTCCGTGTTTCCCAAGCGCGTGGAGGACCTGGTGCAGGCGGGCGGACTGGGGCTGTTTGCGGGCGACGGCGCGTCGTGGCCGTTCAGTGCCCCCCCGGCGACGGTGTTCTCGTGGGTTTCCTTTGCGTGCTCTGCGGGCACGGCGGCGCTGTTCTTCTGGCTCGGCCGCACCAAGGGGTGGCGCTACCGCGCGTCGTGGCTGATTGTGCCGCAACTGGCGGCGGCGGCGGGATTCATCTGGATGGGCGTGACGCACAGTCTCGCGGCCATGCTGTTCGGGTCGCTGCTGGTGGGGATGAACCTGGGGGTCGCGTTCTTCGCCGCGGTGTACTACTGCGTGGCCGATCCGGCGCACAAGCACCGCCGTGCGGCGATCAACGAGGCGGCCGTCGGTTTTGGCGGCATGCTGGGCTCGTTCCTCTTCGGCGCGCTTTCCGGGCGTTACGGGCTGGAGTTCCCCTTTGTGTGGTTTCCGGTCTTCTACGCGCCCGCCTTCGCGCTTCAACTGTGGCTGCTGCGCCCGCGGCGGAGCATGGCATAGGCCGACGGGAGGGGGGGCCGTAGCGCCGCCGTCCCGGCGGCCTCGTCTTTGGGTCTTGCGCCGAATGGCGGCGTGGCGGGAAGACAAGGCAGGCGGGACGCCTGCGCTGCGGATTTCGGCACCCTTCTCAGCTGCTGAGGAGCTCCCGCAGGGCGGCGGTGATCTCCGGGTGTTTGAAGGGGTGGCCCGCCCGGGTGAGTTTGGCGGGCAGGCAGCGCTGGCTGGCCAGCAGCAGGGTCGTGCCCATTTCCCCGAAGAGCAGGCGCACGGCGGCGGCGGGCAGGGGGAGCACGGCGGGCCGCCGCAGCGTTGCCGCCAGGGCCCGTGCGAACTCCCGGTTGGTCACCGGTTCGGGGGCCACGGTGTTCACAGGTCCGGAGAGGCGGTCTTTCAGGAGGGCCGCCGTCAGCACCCCCACCGCGTCCTCCAGGGTGATCCAGCTCAGCCAGGCCGTCCCGTCCGCGATGGGTCCGCCCAGTCCCAGGCGGAACGGGGGGAGCAGGCGCGCGAGCATGCCGCCGCCGGGGTCGAGCACGGCGCCGAACCGGGGATGCACCACCCGCACGCCCGCCTTGGCGGCGGGGGCGGCGGCGGCCTCCCAGTCGCGGCACACGGCGGCGAGAAAGTCCGATCCGGGTGTCTCCCCCTCCTCCAGGGGCAGGTCGCCCCGGCTGCCGTAGTAGCCGACGGCGGAGGCGGACACGAAGACCGACGGCGGCCGCGCCATTTCGGCCATGCGCGCGGCGAGGAGCCGGGTTCCCGTGATGCGGCTGTCGCGGATCCGCGCCTTTTCCGCGGCGCTCCATCGGTGTCCGGCGACGGGCCGGCCGGCGAGGTTGACCACGGCGTCCAGGCCCTCCAGGGCCTTCGCGTCGAGATAACCCTTGCCGGGGTTCCACCAGGCGGCGTCGCCGCCCGGATCGCCGACCTCCTCCGCGCGCCCCGTGCGCAGCATCCTCCGCACGCGGTGCCCAGAGGCCTCCAGCCGGGCGGCGAGGGCCGCGCCGATCAGTCCCGAGGAGCCGGTGATGGCGATGCGCATGGGGTTGGCCTCCTGGGGCACCGTGGTTTTTGCGGGGACCCTTATGGACGTGATGGACTGCATGGACGATATGGACAACAAGGAGGGGCGGTGGGTACGGGTGCTCTTTCAGTCCTCCGGTTTTTCGCCCGGCGGGGCCATTTTGACCAGGCGCGGGTGGAAGACCGCGACGGTTTCCACGAGGTCCGCCTGGGCCGCCATGACGGCGTGGATGTCCTTGTACACCAGGGGGACTTCGTCGAGCCCCGCCGAGATCACCGTGACGCCGCGCTCCCGGAGCAGGGGCTCGACGTCGCGCCAGTGGAACCGCTTGACGGCCTGGCTGCGGCTGACGCTGCGGCCCGCGCCGTGGGCGGCGCTTTCCAGGCTTTCGCGGCATCCCTTTCCCCGCACGACGCAGCAGGGGGACGCCATGGAGCCGGGGATGATGCCGAGGGCGCCCCTGCCGGCCGGGGTGGCCCCTTTGCGGTGGACAACGACCCGCTCCCCGCCGTGTGTTTCGAGCCAGGCGAAGTTGTGGTGGTTCTCGATGTCCAGCAGCACCTCCGCGCCGAGACGCGCGGCGAGGCTGCGGTGGATCAGCTCGTGGTTGGCCGCGGCATAGGCGCCCATGAGCTGCATGGCGTCCCAGTATTCGCGGCCCTCCTGCGAGTCCAGGTCCAGCCACGCGAGGCGTTCCGTGTCCTCCGTCAGCCCCCGCCGCAGTTTCTTGGCCAGGGCGCTGTAGTGGGCGCACACCTGCGCCCCCGTGCCCCGGCTGCCGCTGTGGGACAGCAGGGCCAGCCGTTTTCCTGATTCCAGGCCGTTCAGGGGCGCGTCCAGCTCCAGCACGCCGAACTCCACAAAGTGGTTGCCGCTGCCGCTGGTGCCGAGCTGCGCCCAGGCCTTGTCCTTGAGCGCGCGGGTCACGGGCGATGCGGACCAGTCGCGGTCCATGACGGGGTGCTGCCGCCGCTCCTTGAACGTGGCGCCCACGCCGAAGCGCGTCTCCGCGGCGATGGCCTCCCTCAGGCGCGCCGGGTCGTCCTCCAGCAGGGAGAGCGGCAGGTCAAAGGCCGTGAGCTTCATGCGGCAGGCGATGTCCACGCCGACGGCGTAGGGAATGACGGCGTTGCGGGCGGCGAGGACGCCGCCGATGGGCAGTCCGTAGCCCACGTGGGCGTCGGGCATGAGCGCGCCCCGCACGGCCACGGGGAGGCGGCAGGCGGCTTCCATCTGGGCGACGGCGTTGGGGTCAATGTCCGTCCCCCACTGCCGCCAGGGGGCGGGCTTTCCCTCCGGGGCGGTTCGGTTCTGGCGCTTCTTCCCGCTCACGGGGCGTCCTCCCCGGCGGGGTAGTGGACCTCAGCCAGGGCGAGCCCCTGGGGCGGGGCGCAGTGCCCGAGGAAGGGCCCGCCCGCGGCGAGCTGGTCGGCGATGAAGGACACCGGGAAGCGCCCGCGCGCGATCTCGATGAGCGTGCCGCAGAGGTTGCGCACCATTTTGTAGAGGAACCCGTCGCCGTGAAAGGCGATCCGCATGAGGTTTGGGCAGTCCGCGGGGCCGCTCCATCCGCCGGGCAGCAGCTCCGCCGAATACAGGGTGCGGACGGTGCTCTTCATCTGGCTGCCCGTGCTCTGGAAGCCCGCGAAGTCCCGCATGCCGGGAAGCCCGGCGAGGCCCTCCCGGACCTTGTCCAGGTCCACCCGGTAGGGCACATGCCACGCGTAACGGGCGGAGAAGGGGTCGGGGTCGCGGCTGAAGTCGAAGGCGTATTCGTAGCGTTTGGACTTGGCCGAGAAGCGCGCGTTGAACCCCGGCGGCGCGGGCCCGACGCTTTCGATGCGGATGCGCGGGGCGAGCATGCGCGAGACGGCCCGGCGCAGCCGGACCGGCGGCGGCCCCGGCCACACGCAGGAGAAGACCTGCCCGAGGGCGTGCACCCCCGCGTCGGTGCGGCCCGCGCCCTGGATGGGCACCGGTCGGCACGCAATGGTCCCCAGGGCCTCCTCAATGGCCTGCTGGACCGAGGGGCCGTTGTCCTGGCGCTGCCAGCCGACAAAGTCCGTGCCGTCGTAGCGGACGACGCATTTCAGGGGTTGCCCATTCTCCAAAGGTTCCATGGGCCGTATTCTATCGCAGGGCGGGGCGGCGTTGCCTTCGCGCCCCGGGGCGCTTTCTGCTAGAATATCCGCATGAACCTTCCCAACCAGCTGACCCTTGCCCGCTGCTTTCTGGCGGCGGTCTTTGTGGTCCTGATGTCGTTCCCGCACACGGCCACCTATGCCGTGGCCTATGTGGTGTTCACCGTGGCGGCGATCACGGACTATTATGACGGCAAGATCGCGCGGCGCGACAACCTGATCACGAATTTCGGCAAGCTCATGGACCCCGTGGCCGACAAGATTCTGATGGTCTCGGCGTTTGTGATGCTGATGAACGTGCATGAGCTGAACGTGCCCGGGTGGACTGTGGTGGCGATTCTGGCGCGGGAGTTTCTGGTGACGGGCGCGCGGTCGCTGGCGGCGGCGGACGGGGTGGTGCTGTCGGCGAACAACTACGGGAAGGCGAAGACGGTCACGCAGATGGTGTATGTCTTCGTGTTTCTCGCCCTGGCCATCCTGGTTCGTCTTTTCCTGCCGCTGTTCTCGGAGGCCACGGCGCTCGGTTTGGTGGTGAGCCTGCGGATACTGTCCCATACGGGCATGGTGCTGGTGGCCGTGCTGACGATCTACTCGGGGGTTCAGTTTGGCTGGGTCAACTGGAAGGCCCTGAAACTCCACGACCTCGCCTAACGAAAGGAACGCGCCGCGATGCCGCCGTTCACCGGCCCCTCCCGGGCCCTCATAGACCTGGACGCCTACACCCACAACCTGGAGGTGGTGCGCCGTTTCGCCGGGCGGAAGCCCCGGCTGGTTGCCGTGGTCAAGGCGGACGCCTACGGCCACGGGGCGGTGCCCGTTGCCCGGGCGGCGCTGGCCGCGGGCGCGTTCATGCTGGGCGTGGCCACGGTGGCGGAGGGCGCGCGCCTGCGGGCCGCGGGGATCACCGCGCCGGTGCTGCTGATGATCAACCCAACCGTGGACGGGCTGGACGAGGTGGTGGAGCACGGGCTCACGCTGGCGGTGTCCGACATGACGGCCGCGTTCCGCCTGGGCGAGCTGGCCCGGGAGCGGGAACAGGTTGTGCGGGTGCATGTGAAGGTGGACACGGGCATGGGCCGGCAGGGCTTCCTGCCGGACGAGCTCCCCGCGGCGCTGGACCAGATCTCCCGGATCACGCATGTGGACATTGAGGGCATCTCCACGCATTTCCCGTGCGCGGACATCGTGGACGACCCCGGAACGGTGTCCCAGATCAAACTGTTCCGCCAGCTGGTGAAGCAGGCGGAGCGGGCCGGTGTGCCCTTCGAGATGGCCCACGCGGCCAACAGCGCCGCCGTGGTGAACTATCCCGACAGCCTTTTCGACGCCGTGCGCCCGGGGCTCATGACCTACGGGGTGTGGCCCGCCGAGAAGGCGCCCTTCGGATCGCCGCTGCGCCGCGCGCTGCGCTGGGAGACCCGCGTGGTGCAGGTGCGCGACCTGCCCCGCGGCGCCACCGTCGGCTATGGGCGCACCCACACCGCCGAGGGCCCGATCCGGACGGCCGTGCTGCCCGTCGGCTACGCCGATGGCTACCGGACCGCCTTCTCCAACAATGCCGACGTGCTGATCCGGGGCCGCCGCTGCCCCGTGCTGGGCCGCGTGTCCATGGACCAGGTGGTCGTGGACGTGTCCGCGGTGCCCAACGCGGCCTACGGCGACCCGGCGGTGCTGATCGGCGCGGACGGCGCGGAGGAGATCACGGTGGAGGAGCTGGCCCGCCGCGCGGGGACCATTCCCTATGACATTCTCACAGGGATCGGCCCGCGGGTGGTCCGGGAGTACCGCGGCGCCGCCGCCGAAGAGGCGGAACATGGCTGAGCACTACCTGGTGGACGGGTACAACGTGCTGCACTCCTCCTCGGTGCTGCGCCCCCTGGCGCTGCGGGACTTCGAGGCGGCCCGCGAAAGCCTCATCGAAAAGCTGGTGCGCTTCTGTTCGGCGGCAAACCGCGCCGTCACCGTCGTCTTTGACGGGCGCAACGCGGACGGCACCCGGCGGGCGCAGGGGGAGACGCGCAGTGTGCCGGGGCTGGTCATCCAGTACGCGCCTTCGCAGTTGTCGGCGGACACGATGATCGAGCGGATCGTCTACACGACGCGCCAGCGGCTGGACTGCGTGGTGGTGAGCAGCGACCGCGGCCTGCGGGACCTCTGCCGGGGCATGGGCGCGCTGACCATGGACGCGGACAGCTTTATCAGGACGGTGCGCGAGTTTCAGGGGGGCGTGAAGGAGGAGATCGGCCGGACCGCCCGCGCGGCGTCCAAGCCCGCGCTGCTGGAGGACCGCCTGAGCGGGGACTCGGTCCGGCTGCTGGAGGAGATGCGCGCGCGCCTGGACCAGAAGAAGCGCGGCCCCTCGTCCTGAGAGGCCGCGCCCAAAGCCGTTCCGCGCGCCGGAGGCGTCACATCGCGTAGAAGCCGCCGTCCACCACCAGCTCCGACCCGTTGCAGAAGGTGGACTCGTCCGAGGCGAGATAGAGCGCCGCGTAGGCGATGTCCGAGGCCACGCCCAGCCGCTGCATGGGGATGCAGCCCGCGATGGACTTCTTCTTCTCGTCGTTCAGGTAGGGCGCCTGGAGGGGCGTGTCAATCATGCCGGGGTGGATGATGTTCGTGCGGATGACCTTCGGGCCGAACTGCACCGCCAGCGACTTGGTCAGCGAGATGAGCGCGCCCTTGGCGCAGGTGTAGGAGTCCTGCGCCAGCTCGAAGCCCGCCAGCGCCGAGATGGACCCCACCAGGATCACCGATCCGCCGCCGTTCTCGATCAGCTTCGGGATGCCGTGCTTCGTCAGGAAGAACGGCCCCTTCAGGTTGATCGCCTGCACGATGTCCCAGTTCTCCTCGGTGGTCTCGATGACCGAGCGGTCGCGGTCCTTCCAGAGGACGCCCGCGTTTGCGTAGAGGATGTCGAGTTTGCCGAAGCGCGCGGCCGCCTCGTCCACCGCCCGCTTCACGTCGGCCTCCTTGCTGACGTTGCCGACCACCAGCGCGGCCTCGCCGCCCGCGGCTTTGATCATCTCAACGGTCTCGCTGCCCGCGGCCTCGTTGAGGTCGAAGACCAGCACCTTCGCCCCCTCCTTTGCGAAAAGCGCCGCGGCCTCGCGTCCCATGCCCATTCCGGCCCCGGTGATGACGGCCACTTTGTCCTTCAATCGCATGTCTGAAACCTCCGACAGGTTGTGTGGGTTGCTGACTCTTCAAAAAACGGAAAGACAATTATAGCAGGAAGAGCGGGAGAGGTGCGCACCCGACTCGGGGTGCGCGCGCAAATGGACGGCATGGACGGCATGGACAGGGTGGGCGGAAAGCCGGAGCGCCGGCTCTTTGTCTTGTCCATGACGTTCGTGCCAGCCCCGGCGGCGTTCCCGTTCCATGCAAGGTGCGCATATTGTAAAACTCGTTCGGAATTGGATACCATGCCCCGGTGTTTTCCGTGTGCCGGACCCCGCCGGCGGAACCCGAGAATCCATGAAGAACATCGCCCAAATCCGAGAAATCTCCACGCTGTCCTTCAACGAGCGCGTGCTTCAGGAGGCGGAGGACCCGCGCAACCCGCTCATGGAGCGCCTGAAGTTTCTGGGGATTTTCTCGTCCAACATGGACGAGTTCTTCAAGGTGCGGGGGGCGAGCGTGAAGCGTCGCATCGAGCTGGGCAAGAAGGGGATGGAGGTGCTGCTGAAGAAGGTGACGGAGAAGGCGCGCGAGATGGACGACCGGTTTCTGGGGGCCTACGATGAGATCATGGGCGCGCTGGCGGCGGAGGGCATCCGGATTGTGGACGAGTTCGACCTGCGCTCCGAGCCGCCGGAGGTCCAGTCATGGGTCGCAGAATACTTCGACGAGGAGGTGCTGCCGGGCCTGGTGCCCATCATCCTGCGGGACGGGCACCCGATCCCCCCGCTGACGGACGGGGCGCTCTACTTCGGCATCAAAATGTGGGGGGCTTCTGTGATGTACGCCCTGCTGGAGATCCCGCCGGTGCTGCCGCGCTTTGTGGCCCTGCCGAACGGCCGGATCATGTACCTGGACGACATCATCCGCCACTCGCTGCACAAGGTGTTCTACATTTTCCGGGCGGAGCGCATCGAGGCCTTTGAGTTCAAGATTTCCCGCGATGCCGAGCTGGACATGGACAACGACTTCTCGGAGGGGTATGTGCGCAAGATGCAGAAGGTGCTCCGCCAGCGCAGGGGCGGCACGCCGACGCGCTTCGTCTATGATGCGGACATGCCTCCGGGGCTCCTCCAGCGGCTGAAGCGCGAGCTGCGCCTGGGCGACGCGGACACGACGATCGCCGGGGGGCGCTACCACAACATGCGCGACCTGATGCGTTTTCCCGCCAGGCGGCCCGACCTCCGCTTCGAGCCCCTCGACCCGAGCCCGCACCCGGTGCTGGACGCCGTGGAGGGGCCGCTGATGGACATCATCCGGACGCGCGACACGCTGGTCACCTATCCGTACCAGTCTTTCGACCACCTGGTGCGCCTGCTGCGGGAGGCGGCGATAGACCCGGAGGTCAGGGATATCCGGATGACCCTGTACCGGGTGGCCAGCCACTCGCAGGTGGTGAACTCCCTCATCAACGCGGCGCGCAACGGGAAGAAGGTGTTTGTCTCCGTGGAGCTGCAGGCGCGCTTCGACGAGCAGCACAACATCAGCGTGTCGGAGAAGCTCGCCGAGGTCGGGGCGAAGGTCGTCTACGGCGTGCCGCCGATGAAGGTGCACGCGAAACTGCTGATGATCCGGCGGAAAGACGAGACCGTCTGCGCGCTGTCCACGGGGAACTTCAACGAGGCGACCGGGCGGCTGTATGTGGACAGCCTCCTGCTCACGGCGGACAAGCGGATCACGCGCGAGGTGGAGCGGGTGTTCGACTACCTGGCCGAGGCGGCCAACAGCCGGGCCGTTTTGCCGCCGTCGTTCAAGCATTTGGCGGTGTCCCCGTTCAACGCGCGCAAGGTGCTGTACCGGAACATCACGGCGGAGAAGGCGAAGGGGAAGAAGGGGCGCATCCTGATCAAGGTGAACCACCTGACGGACCCGATGATGATCCGGCGGCTGCGGGCGGCGGCGGACGCGGGCGTGCGGGTGGACCTGATCGTGCGGACCACCTATGCGATGCTGCCGCACAAGAACATCCGCGCCATCTCAATCCTCGACCGCTACCTGGAGCACCAGCGGGTGTTCGTTTTCGGCGAGGGGGACGACGCCCGCGTGTTCATGAGCTCGTCGGACCTCATGGAGCGCAACCTGGACTGGCGGATCGAGGCGGCCTTTCCCGTCTATGACCCGGAACTGCGGGCGCAGGTGTGCGAGATGATGGCGATCCAGACGCGCGACGACGTGAAGGCGCGGCTGCTGGACCGAAAGCAGTGCAACGCCTACGCCGGCGACGGCGCGGGGACCCGCCGCGCGCAGTATGAGACGCACGCGTACTTCGCCGCGTTGGCTTCCTCCACGAAAGATGCCGGGGCGGCCCGGGGGGGCGCCGAATCCGCGTCATAGGTCTTCCATCCGCCCGGTGATCGCCAGGGGGCGCCAAACCGGGGACTGTCCCACACGCGGGCACCGGGAGAACCGGCCCGTCTGCCTCTGCTTGGCAATGAGGGAGGCCCCGGTCGGATCCGGGGCCTCGTGGGGAGAGGGTCAGGGAGGGTGTTTGTCTGCGCGGGCCTATTCGGCCACGCTTACCGTGATCTTGCGCGGCTGCTTCGCCTTCACCTTGGGAAGATGGATGGTGAGCACGCCGTACTTCATCTCGGCCTGAATGTTCTCCTGGTCCACTTCCTCGCTGAGCTGGAACTGGCGGAAGTAGGGAACGAGGCGGAACTCGCTGAGAAGGGTTCCCTCGCGGGACTCGCCGGCCGGGGCGCCCTTCAGGGTGAGAACGTTCTTGTCCACCCCGATCTCCACGTTGTCGCGGCCGACGCCGGGAAGGTCCGCCACCACCACGAGCCCGTTTTCCGTCTCAAAGATGTCCACGGGCGGGACGATCGTCCGGGATTCCTCCCGGGTGTCCGGGGCCTTCTGCTCAACCTTGGCGGGAATCGTCGTCTCTTTCATGGTTCTATCCTCCTTTTCAGGGGTTGCTGTTGCTTTTGTCGCCTGCGGTCTGCCGTCACTTCACGCTCACGGCGATCTTTTTCGGCTTGGCCGCCTCGTGCTTCGGGAGCGTGAGGCGCACAATGCCGTTGACGTACTCCGCCGTGACCTTGTCGCCGTCCACCTCCACGGGAAGCGTCAGGGCGCGCGTGAAACGGCCCGCGCCGCGCTCGTTGCGGTGGTAGGCCTCCGGTTTGACGTCCGGGTTGACGGCGCTCTTCACGCCGCTGATCCGTAGCTGGTCGCGGAGCACCGACACCTCGATGCTCTCCGGGTCGAGCCCGGGGGTAAGCATCTCGACGCGCACACTCTCCGCATCCTCAGACACGTTCATGAGGGGGAGTCGCCCCGGTCCGGCCGGTCCGGTCTGCCGCCCGAAGACGCGGCCGCCCGGATCGCCCTGCGCGAAAATGCGCTCCACTTCCCTGCGGACGGCGTCCAGTCCTGTGAAGGGGTCCCAGTAGTAGGTTGCCATGGTCTGTTCCTCCTGTTGTTTCGACCTGTCGGCCGGTGTTTTCCGTTTTCTGCCGCTTTTTCCGGCGCACACCACCAGGGGCAAGAGCTGTGCCAGTGTCTTCTTCCGTCGCGGGGATGTGCCATAAGCCCAAGATGCGCGGGGAGTTGTGATGGAGAAGGGCGGAAGGAGGGGCGGGTGCGGGAAGGGGCGGGGTGTTTCGATCAGAAACAGGCTGTTTTGAAATCGCACAGCGGGATGTTCAGCGCCGCGACGGCCTCGGCGGCCTGGCCCATGTTGAAGCGTTCGGCCATGGCGTCCACCAGGGCGGCGGCGAGAAAGCCCACCCCCAGCGGCGGGAGAATCCCGTTCCGGGCGCGCCGGTAGGGGCTGCCGATGGACCAGGCGTAGTCGAAGGGTGGTATGACGAAGACGACCTTCATGGGCGACCGTTCACGGTTGCGAATAATGCGTATGAACAAAAGTTCACCACGGTGAACGCCGGGGGTCAAGGCGCGAAAATGTCCGGCCGCGCCTCACGGTTTGGTGAGGAACCCTATGAGGGCCTGCTTGAACGCCTTCTCGTCCTTCCACCCCATGGCGCAGCGGACGGGCCGTCCCTTTGCGTCGTCCACAACGGTCACGCCCTTGTCGTCCACGACGAGGTTGAGCGTTTCCACGGCCATGAGGCTGTCCGCAACAAGCAGCTCAACGGCTGTCGTGTCAAACAGGATGCTTGACGAGTCCTCGGCGTACTGTCCCCGGTTCTTCCAGGCGTCGTAGTTCTCGATGACGGCCCGGGCGCGGGAGGCGTCGCTGTTCTTGACCTTCAAGTAGTCCTCCCCCTCCAGGCGCAGGGTGCCGCAGACGTCCAGGGGGGCGATGGTGATCTTCCATGGCGCGGCGAAGACGGCCTTCGCGGCGGGGATGTTGCAGACGACGTTCCACTCGGGGTCGGGGGTGGGCTTTCCATTGTAGCCGATCCGCACGCTGCCCGCCATGAGGGTCACGTCGGTCTTGTCGGCAATGTCCGGGGCGCGCTTGAGGGCCTCCTCCAGATTGGGCAGGGGACCGATGGCGCAGAGTTTGAAATGTCCGGCGGGCTGGCTGCGGATCAGGTCAATCATGGCGCCGACCCCGTCCTCATGGACCTTTCCGGGGTACTTGTCGAGGGTGTAGTCCCCGAGCCAGGCGGCCTGGTTGATGGAGGCCTCCTCGGTCTTCTTTCCGATGCCGAGGGGGATGTCGGTGCGCCCGATTTTCTCCAGAATCTTTCCCACGAGCCGCGCCTTGAGCGGCGTGTTGTGCGACGCGGTGACGATGAGTTTGACGTCCATGCGCGGGTCGCCCAGGGCCTGGCACAGCGCCCAGGTGTCGTCAATGTCGTCGCCGAGGTCCGTGTCGAGGATCACCGGCACCGGGGCCGCGTGAACGGCCACGCAGCACAGGCCGAGCATGCCCACAGAAAGCATCCATTTCATGTCGGGGTCTCCTTGGTTGACGTGCCGCGCCAGTGTCCCATGTTTGCCGCCGGCGGTGCAACCGGGCCGCGGACCTTGTCCCCCCCGCGGCCCGCCGCGTATACTTCGCATCAACCTCTTGGACGGTGTTTTCACAATGCGGATGGAACAACAGAACCTGCAACGGCAGGAACAGCGGCAGATTCTCACGCACCAGCAGATCATGGGGCTGGGGCTGCTGCAGTTGAACGTGCAGGACCTCCAGCAGCAGCTGGAGGAGATCGTGGAGCTGAACCCCTTTCTGGAGCTGGTGCCGGTGGAGCCGCCGTCCGCGCCGGCCCCCGCCCCGGCGTCTCCGGCCGCCGCGACGGAGGACCCGGACGGGGAGGAATACGCGGAGCGGTGGGCCGACGAGGCCCTGTGGCGGCACCACGAGGGCCGCGATTTCAGCGTGAACCGCGACCTGGACCAGCTCTGGCAGTACCGGATAGACAACATCCGCAGCGAGCAGTCCCTCTACGAGCACCTCATTGGGCAGCTTCGCGCGTCGGTGCGCGGGCCGGTAGACGAGGCGCTGGGCACTTTCCTGATCCAGCAGATTGACGCGAACGGCTATTTCCAGGGTTCCGCCGTGGAGGTGGCGGGGGAGCTGGGCATTCCCCCGGCGGAGGTGGAGCGCCTGCTGGCACTGATCAAGACCTTCGAGCCCACGGGGGTGGGGGCGGAGAATCTCCGGGAGTGCCTGCTGCTCCAGATTGCGGTGGAGCATGCGGACGACGCCCCCCTCCTGGAACTGGTCCGCGACCATTTTGACCTGCTGAAGGACCGGCGTGTGCCCGCCATCGCGCGGGCGATGCGGATCACCGAGGCGGAGGTGGAGGAGGTGATGGCCCGTCTGCGCACACTGGAGCCCCGGCCGGGCCGGGTGTTTGCCTCCGGGGGGGCGCAGGTGGTGGTGCCCGAGGTCATCATCCGAGAGGTGCCCGAGGAGCGCCTCCTGCGGGACGGGCCGCGCTACGAGGCGGTGCTGGCGGACCGTCTGTTCCAAGTGCGTTTCGATGAGGAGGCGCTGGCACAATACCGGGAAAACGTCCGGGAGAAAGAGGGGGCGGCCTGGGTGCAGGAGCGGGTCCGCGACGCGAACGACCTGCTGAGCAACCTGAGCCGGCGCGAGCAGACGCTGCTGTCCGTGGCGCAGTGCATCGCCGAGACGCAGGAGGACTTCCTGCGGGAGGGGGAGGAGGGCCTGAAGCCCCTGCGCATGGCGGACGTGGCGGCCCGGGTGGGCATCCACGAGTCCACCGTGTCGCGGACGGTGAACGGGAAGTACGTGCAGACCCCCCAGGGGGTGATGGAACTGAAGCGCTTCTTCTCCGTGGGGCTCGCCACGGACGACGGGGAGGACCTGTCGGCGCGGGCCGTGCGCGCGCAGATCCGCGCGCTCATCGAGAAGGAGGACAAGTCCGCGCCCCTGAGCGACGAGGCCCTGTCGGAGATTCTTCAGAAGGAGCAGGGCATCCGCGTGGCGCGGCGGACGGTGGCGAAATACCGCGAGGGGATGGGCATCCCCACCAAGCGGGAGCGCAAACGCTTTTCCTGAAGACGAACCCGGCGCGAAGGAGGCCCCCCATGATGGTGCATTCGGTGTATTTCTGGCTCAAGCCCGAACTCGACGATGACGCGCGCGCCGCGTTTCTGGGGGGGCTGCTTTCCCTGAGGGCCATTCCCGGCGTGCGCGCCCTGTATGCCGGCCCGCCGTCGGCCACGCCGCCGCGCCCCGTGGTGGTGGGGGACTACACCTTCGGTTTGACCGCGATTCTGGACGACGGGGCGGCGCACGACGCCTACCAGGCGTCGCCGGAGCATCAGGCGTTCCTGACACGCTTCTCCCCCTGCTGGGACCGTGTTCAGGTGCTCGATTTCGACCCCGTCTCGGACTGACCGGCAAAGAAGCGGTTTAGCGCGCGCGCTGTCTCCTCGGGCTTTTCCTGGGGGAAGAAATGGGTGCCGCCGGGGATCACCTCCAGCGCGCCGCACGGCAGGCGGCGGTGCTGCTCCCGGACATGTTCGAGCATGTAGCTTTCGCCGCCCGCCACGCACAGGACGGGCGCGCGCACGCCCTCCAGCGCATGAAGCGTCTCCTCCGAAGACCCGCACTCGTAGAAAAAGGCTTCCAGATGGCCGGGGCACTTGAGCCGCGCCCGGCCGTCGGCCAGGGATTCCAGCCCGTGGCGCAGGAAAGCGTCCCACGCTTCGGGGTGCCAGTGGGCGTAGGGCCGCTTGGCCCCCAGCCGTCCGGCGGCCTCCTCCGGCGAGGAAAAGACAACCTTGCGGCGGCGCGCCCCGTGCGCCAGCGGCATCTCATCCGGAAAAAACCAGGCGGGGGCGAGAATGGCGTCCAGCAGGGCGGCCCGGGCGAAGAGTTCCGGGTGATGGATCAGGTTCAGGGCCACGGCCACGCCGCCGCCCGAGTGCCCGATGGCGGCGGCGCCCGGGCCAAACGCCAACTGGCGCGCCGCGTCCTCCACGTCCCCCGCGAAGGAGGCCCACTGGTAGGCGGCACGCCCCTCCGGCTTCAGCGAGTCGCCGTGCCCGCGAAAATCGAGGGAGTAGGCGTGCCATCCCGGTTCCAGCCGCCGGATGACGGGGTCCCAGACACGCGCCAAGGTACCCGCGCAGTGGCAGAAGAGCATCGGCGGCCCCGAGCCGCCGTGGTCCCAGACGCGCAGCGGCCCGCCGTCGCGCGAGCGCAGGTCCAGGGCGGCGGGCGTCGGTGTCATGCCGGGGCGGCCCCAAAGGCCCGGCGGACCGTTTCCAGGAGGGTTTCCGGCGCCACCGGCTTCTGGAGCAGGCCGTCCAGTCCGTAGTCGCCCGGACGGATGTTGTGCTTCACCGTGTCCGCCGCGGAGCTGAGGAGAAAGACCGGGCAGGCGCAGCCGCGTTCCCGGAGGGTCCGCACCATGTCCACGCCGGAGTTGACCTCCTCCATCATGAGGTCCGCGAGGATCAGGGAGGGGCAGGCGCGCGCTGCGGCCTCCAGGCCCTCCCCGGCGGTGGCGGCCTCGTCCACGCCGCAGCCTGCGGCCTCCAGCACGATCCGGAGGGCGGCCCGCATGTCCGGGTCGTCGTCCACGATCAGCACGCGCTTTCCGTGAAGGTCCATCGGGGAATCCTCCTTGGCTCAGGCCGGGGGTTCATCGTCCGGAACCGCGTCTTCGGCGGGGGCCTTGGCGGGCAGGCGCAGGCGGAGTTCCGCCGCCAGCCGCGCATATTCGTCCAGGGCGAGGGTCTGCGGCCTGCGGCCGCCGTCAATGCCCGCCGCGGCCATGGCGGCGAGCACGTCCTCCTTGGGCATGCCAAAACTGCCGGAGCCGGTGAGGGCGTTCCGCAGGGTCTTTCGGCGGTGGCAGAAAGCGGCCCGGACAACCTTCATGATGAAGCGTGCCTCCTCCCGGGGAAAGCGCGGGGTCTCATGGCAGCGGAACCGCACGACGCAACTGTCCACCTTGGGCTGGGGGATGAAGCAGGACGCGGGCACGCGGTGGACGAGGTCCACATCGGCGTGGAGCGAGGCGGAGATGGTGAGCACGCCGTACTCGGGGGTGTTCACCGCCGCGACGAGGCGCTGGCCCACCTCCAACTGGAGCATGACGACCATGCGGGAGAAGAAGAGCGGCGCCTCCAGGAAATGGAAGAGGACCGGCGTGGTGATGTAATAGGGGAGGTTCGAGACCATTTTCAGGCTCGCGCTTCCGGGCAGGAACTCGTCCACGAGGTCGGTCAGGCTGTGGTTGAGGATGTCGCCCCGGAAAAGGCGCACGTTCGGGGTCTCGCCGAACTGCTCCTCCAGGCAGGGCATGAACGACGGGTCAATCTCGACCGACAGCAGCCGCCCGGCTTTGGCGCAGAGCCTGCGGGTGAGGGCGCCCAGCCCCGCGCCCACCTCGATGACGTTGTCCTCGGGCCCGAGGCGCGCCGCCTCGACGAGAATGGCGTTGATGTTGTCGTCCACGAGCAGGTTTTGCCCGAGGCGTTTCTTGAAGCGGATGTTGTGGCGCGCGCACAGGTCTCTGAGGCGCGGCGCCTCTTTTTTCTCTTGGCCTTCGCTCATAATCCTTCCGGGCGGCTATTGCGGCATGTTGGTGAAAAAGACATTGAAGACGGCGTCCCCGGGCGCGGTGATTTCGGCCTCCACCGGCACCCGGCGCAGAGGGGTGTCCGCCGGTGCGGGGGCGGCGGGGGGGGAGACCGGCAGGTCCACCATGATCATTTGCTGGTTCTGGGTGACCGAGACTCCGCCGGCGCCCGGGCCCACCTCATTGAGTATGGAGACCACTGGGACGCCCGCGGCGAAGTCCGCCTCGGCCACCCGGTACTCCGCCTTGAGGAGCCATTTTCCGGGCTCGGCGGGGGTCAGGGTTCCGGAGAGGTTGAAGGTGCCCCTGATGGCGTATCCCTTCCCGTCCGGGAGGGGGCTCACCTCAATGCTGGCGTTCGGGCGGGCGTCTGGGTTCACCGTCAGTTCCGAGTGAACCTTGCCCTCCTCCTCGACCGTGCGGGTGGCGACGACGGGCGGAATGTCCGCCGCGGGTGTTGCGGCGGCCGGCAGGCCGGGGGCGGGTGTTGCCGCCTCGGGCGCTGTGGGGACGCATCCGGCGCCACCCACCGCCAGTGCGGCCAGCGCCAGGCACACCGTGAAATGCCAAAGATGTTTCATGGCAGGCACTTTCCTGAGTTCTCCTCCGCGCCGGGATTCCGTGCGGAAGGTCCGGCGGCCCATGGTACACAATGGGGGGGGCGGCTTCCAAATGAAACGGGGCGTGACTTTTGCGTTCCGGCGCTCCGGGGGGTAGAATCGCGCCAGGAGAACCGCAATGCCGCAGGTTATCGTGGAGCAGCCGGGCGTGCCGCCCATGTCGGTGCCCCTCACGGGGAGTGAGGTCACGTTCGGGCGGTCCGAGGACAACCATGTCGTGCTGGTGGCCGAGGAGGTGTCCCGCCACCATGTCCGGCTGTACTTCCGGGAGAACATGTGGGTTCTCCGGGACATGAAAAGCCTGAACGGAACCTATGTGAACCGCCAGCGCATTGTGGAGCGGGCGCTGAAGCACCTGGACGAGATATTCCTCGGGGGGAAGTGCCGGCTCATTTTCCGCGACGACACCGCAATGGGCACCCGCACGCCCGGCACGAAGGAGACGGAGCGGGACAGCAAGCTGCTGGAGAGCCTCAACACCATCCGCGACCAGATGGCGCAGGTGGACAGCAGCATGACGATGATCGCAAAGACGGGGAAGACCTCGGCGCGCGTCAAGACGCCGGTGCCCAACGAGGAGGAGATGGTCCGGATCGGCCGGGCCTACCGCCGCCTGGCCGCGCTGAACAAAGTCAACCAGGTCATGGCGTCGAATTTCGACCTGGAGCGCCGCCTGGCGGCCATGCTGGACACGGTGCTGGAGGTGCTGGAGGCGCAGCGGGGCTTCGTGCTGCTGCGGGCGGCGGACGGGCGCACGCTGGAGGTGAAGGTGGCGCGCGAGATGGGGCGCGAGCTGGAGGCCTCCTCCCCCAGCATGGGCATCGCCGGGCGCGCCGCCATAGACGGCGAGGCCGTGCTCATGGCGGACCGGGAGAGCAACCGCGAGTTCGGCACGCGCGAGAGCGTCATCCGCACGGGCATCGTGAGCGCCATGTGCGTGCCCCTGCGCATCGAGGACCGCATTCTCGGGTCCGTCTATCTGGACACAAACGTCCCGAACCACCGGTTCAGCGAGGAGGACCTTGAGCTGTTCTCCTCCCTGGCGTCGCAGGCGGCGCTGGCCATAGACAACGCCCGGCTGCACTCGGAGATTCTGGAGGCGGAGCACCGGCGCGAGAGTCTGGCGCGCTTCCTGCCCAACGCCCTGGTGAACAAGATCATCAACGATTCGCAGAGCCTGGAACTGGGCGGGCAGAAGGCCCTGGTGACGACCATGTTCTGCGACATCCGGGGCTCGTCCAAGCTGGCCGAGCAGCTGGAACCGCAGGACCTCGTGGGGCTGCTCAACGAGCATTTCACGGCGATGACGGAGATTGTCTTCAAGTACCAGGGAACGCTGGACAAATACATCGGCGACGAGATTATGGCGCTGTTCGGCGCGCCCTTCCGCACGGGCGACGAGCCCTTCCGCTCCGTGTGCTGCGCCCTGGAGATGCAGACCCGCAACCGTGAGCTCAATTTGGTCCGCTCCGAGGAGCACAGGCCCCGCTTCCATCTCGGCATGGGGATTGACACGGGCGAGGTCATCGCCGGGTACATCGGGTCGCCGAAGCGCATGGACTTCACCGTAGTCGGCGACCGGGTGAACACGGCCAAGCGTTTCTGCGACACCGCGGAGGCCGGAAAAATCGTCGTGGGCGCGGAGGTCTGGAACGCCGTCCAGGACCGGGTGACGGGCAAACCGCTGGGAACCCTCATGCTCAAGGGAAAGGAGCAGGCGGTGCACGCCTTTGAGATTACCGGCCTGAAGCGCTAGGGCGGGGACTGGAACCGACGGTTCCGCCTCCGGGGGCAGGGATTCTGAACAAGGGAGAAAGGTTTTTTTCATGGGCATCTCTGCGGTTCTGCTGGCGGGATTGTGCGCGCTGCCGGTGTCGGCGGCTCCTCTGGAGTTCAGCGACCCGGAGAACCTGCCGCCGCCCCCGGCGGACGCGCCCGGTTTCCCGGTGAACACCCCCGGCGCGGGTGTTCGCGCCGGATTCGCCTCGCCCCCGCCGGGATACGGCGAGGTGCCGTTCTGGTGGTGGACGGGCGACCCGCTGGACCGGGACCGCCTGCTCTGGCAGCTGGACAGGCTGCACGCGGCGGGCATTCCGGGCGTCCAGGTGAACTACGCCCATGACCCCTCCATGACCACCTATCCCATGGAGCCTCCGATTTTCTCGGAGGAGTGGTGGGACACCTGGCGCTGGATCGCCGGGGAGTGCCGCAAACGGGACATGGGCATCGGTGTCAGCGGCTACACCATTGACTGGCCGGGCCGCGACAACCTCTTCCGGCAGATCGGCGTGAACGACGGGTCGCTGCGCGGCGCGCACCTCCGCGCCAAACTGGAGAAGGCGGAGGGCGGGAAGCCCCTCTCCCTGGAGCTGCCCGCCGGCGTGGTGCGCGTCACCGCGCGGCGGCTGGACGGCGGGAAGGGCCTGGAGGACCTGACCCCGCTCGCGCGGGACGGGCGTCTGGAGTGGACCCCGCCCGGGGGGCGCTGGGAGGTGGCTGTGGTCCATGCGGAGTCGCCGGAGTTCTCCGTGGACCCCATGAATCCGGCCTCGGGAAAGAAGGTCATTGAGCGGTTCTTCCAGCCCTTCGCCGACCACTGCCCGGGCGACCTCTCGAAGGCGCTCAACTACTTCTTCCACGACGAGCTGACCTTCGGCGTGGACGGCTTTCTCTGGTCGGAGACCTTTGCGGGGGAGTTTAAAAAGCGCAAGGGCTACGATGTGGTCCCGCTGCTGGCCGCCCTGTTCACCGACCTCGGCCCCGAGACGCCGAAGGTGCGCCTGGACTACTCGGACGTCATGGTGTCGCTTGAGGAGGAGAACTTCTTCCGCCCCATTTTTGAGTGGCACTGGAGCCGGGGCATCATGTACGCCTGCGACCCGGGAAGCCGCGGCAGGAACCCCGTGGAGTTCGGCGACTACTTCCGTTGCGTGCGCTGGTACGCCGCGCCGGGCCATGACACGCCGGGAGGGAAGGCGGACCTGATCAAAGACAAGGTGTCGAGCTCCATGGCGCACCTGTACCGGCGGCCCCGGGTCTGGCTGGAGGGCTACCACAGCCTCGGCTGGGGCGCCACGCCCGCCACCATCTTCGACTCGTCCTGCAAGAACTTCCTGTACGGCGCCAGTCTGCTCAACCTGCACGGCCTGTACTACACGACCCACGGCGGCTTCTGGGAGTGGGCCCCGCCGTGCTTCCATTTCCGCATGCCCTACTGGGACCACATGGGCTCCTTCTTCAAATACTTCGAGCGGCTCAGCTACCTGCTCAGCCAGGGGGCGCACCGCTGCGATGTGGCAGTCATGTACCCCGTCGCCCCGCTGGAGGCCGGCATGGCCGGGGACCGCGCGGTGAAGACCGCCTTTGACGCGGGCGAGCGCCTGTACATGGACCACGGAATGGACTTCGACTTCATGGACTTCGAGTCCCTGGAGCGGGCGGAAATCCGCGACCGGCAGCTGCTGGTGTCCGGCGAGGCCTACCGGGTGCTGGTGCTGCCCGTCATGAAGGCGGCGCGCTGGTCCACCATCGAGAAGGCGCTGGCCTTTTTCCGCGAGGGCGGCGTGGTCGTCGCCCTGGGCGCCCTGCCGGAGGCGTCGGACCGCGCCGGCCGCGACGACCGGCAACTGGACCGGGCCATCCGGGAGATTTTCGGCGTGACCGCCGAGGAGGCCCGCGCGGGAAAGGGTGCCGAACCGCGCCGCAGCCGTTCGGGCGGGGTCGGCGCGGTCTTGGACGGTCCCGACGCGGCGGCGGCGCTGATCTCGGCCTCCATCCCCCGCGACTTCGTGCCGGGAGACGGCGGACAGGTGCTGCACCGGGTCATTGACGACAGGGACGTGTACATGGTCATGGGCGCGGCGCGGAACTCGGAGTGCTTCTTCCGCGCGGAGGGCGTCGTGGAGCTGTGGGATCCGTGGTCCGGCACGTCGCACCCCCTGCACACCCACGCCCCGGCGGAGGGCGGCACGCGGGTGCGCATGCCGCTGGGGCCGGACACGGCGCAGCTCATCGTCTTCTCCCCGGGCGCCGCGCCGTCTGTCGTCGGCACAGATCTCGACGAGATTGCGGACCTGTCGCTGACGGACGGCAAGCCCGTTGTCACCGGGTACGCCGCCGTGCCGGGCGAAAAGGCCGCGACAGTGCGCGCCGCCGACGGCGCCGAGACGGTGCTGCGCGGCGTCGCGGAGGCCGCGCCTTCCCCCGTGTCCCTGGACGGCGACTGGGAGGTGGAGCCGGCCCCGACGCTGGACAACCGCTGGGGCGATTTCCGCCTGCCCGCCACGGACACCGTCATCGGCGCGGAGGCCCGCCGCTTCGCCCACGCCGTCGAGACGGGACCCGGCTCCGGATGGGAGCGGGCAGACGTGGACACGTCGGGCTGGAAGACCGTCACTCACTCCTACGGCCAGCGGTTCTGGAAACTGGGGCCCTTGCCGGAGACGGCGGAGGCGGACGCCGCCCTCGCGGCCATGACAGTGGTGGATTCGTCCGCGCCGGTTGCCGTCGGCGGACAGGAATACCGCTGGCAGCCCTATGACTACTCCACCCGCTGGGGCGTGGAGGGCGACCCGGGCCCGCAGGGCCACCATGGGCTAAAGAAGATGGTGTCCGACGACTTCATCGTTCTCGGCAGGCCGGATTACACCGGCATCCTCATCGAGTACCAGAAGGAGGAGGCGGGAACGCACTATTACCTTTGGACCACTGTGGGCGCGCCGGAGGCGCTGGAGGCGCTGGCGCGCACGGGGGACATGAAACCCGCCGCGCTGTGGGTGAACGGCGTCCGGGTGGACGACCTCGCCGCGCCGGTTCCGCTCCAGGCGGGCGTGAACACGGTGCTCCTGCGTTACGATGCGCCGGGGCGCACGCACTTCGTGCTGGAGCGCGCCGGGGTGCCCTCCGTGGCGTCCGAGGTTCCCCTGTCCATGCGCTGGCATGACAATCCCGCCGTGCTGCCGTTTGACCCGGCTCCGGAGACGGCGCGCGCCGCGGGCTGGTACCGCTTCACATCGCCCCCGGGCCTGCGGTCCATGCGGGTGACGGTCCGCGGCGCCCTGCAGGCGTGGGCCGACGGGGAGCCCATGACGGTGGAGACGGGTCCCGTGCGCGCGGACGGGACGGTGGAATGCACGGCGGCGGTCCGGACCTCCAAGGCGGCGGCGGTCGCGGTGGCGATGCGTGTGGACCGTGAACCCGGCTGTCCCGGCGGCGCGGCCCTGCCGGAGCCTGTGAAACTCGACTGCGGCCCCGGCGTGATGCCCCTGGGCGACTGGTCGCAGCGGGGCGCGCTGGCGGAGTACTCCGGCGGCATGTGGTACCGCAAGACCTTCACCCTTTCAGACGAACAGACCCGGGGCCGTGTCACGCTGGACCTGGGCGCCGTGGCCGCCTCGGCCGAGGTGATCGTCAACGGCAAGCCCGCGGGCATCCGCGTCACCCCGCCCTGGCGGGTGGACGCCTCCGGGCTGGTCACGCCGGGGGAAAACCGGGTTGAGGTGCTCGTCTGCAACACCCTCGCCAACCACTACGGGACGATTCCGACGCACTACCGCGGCGACCCGCTGTCCGGCCTGCTGGGCCCGGTGACCCTGCGCACGGAGCGGGAAGTGGCGCTGAAGTGATCCGGCTGCGAACGGCAGTCGGACCCGTCGGACAGGTCCGACAAGTCCGACCCGTCTGACCGATCGGCCGGATCAGTCCGATCCGACCGATCGGTCTGATTCCCTCCCTTGTCCTCCCAAAAGAGAAGCGCGCGGCCGGTTTGCACCGGCCGCGCGCGTTTCGTCGCGGGGGTTACTTCTTCGAGGTCTTCTTCACGGCCTTCTTGTCAGCCTTCTTGTCGGCCTTTTTGCAGCACTTCTTGCCGGTGCAGCACTTGCGCGGGGTTTCCAGCGCCGCCTGCGCCGCCGCGAAGCGGGCGATCGGGACGCGGAAGGGGCTGCACGACACGTAGTTGAGGCCGACGCGGTGGCAGAACTTCACCGAGGCCGGCTCGCCGCCGTGCTCGCCGCAGATGCCGCACTTGAGGTCGGGGCGGGTGGAGCGGCCGCGCTCGACGGCCATGGCCACGAGCTGGCCGATGCCCTCCTGGTCCAGCACCTCGAACGGGTCCTCGGGGAGGATCTTCTTGTCGAGGTAGTAGGGCAGGAAGCCGCCGACGTCGTCGCGGCTGTAGCCGAAGCCCATCTGGGTGAGGTCGTTGGTGCCGAAGCTGAAGAACTCGGCGGTAACGGCGATCTTGTCGGCCGTGAGGGCGGCGCGCGGGATCTCGATCATCGTGCCGACCATGTAGGCGAACTTGACCTTCTGCTCCTTCTGGACCTCCTCCGCGATCGTGCGGATGAGGGCGGCCTGGTTGTCCATCTCGGCCTTGGTGCCGATGAGCGGGACCATGACCTCGGGGCTGACCTTGACCTTCTCCTTGACCAGCTTCGCGGCGGCCTCGAAGATGGCGCGCGCCTGCATCTCGGTGATCTCGGGGTAGGCGATGCCGAGGCGGCAGCCGCGGTGGCCGAGCATCGGGTTCAGCTCGTGGAGCTGCTTGATGCGGGCGTTGATGGCGTCCTCCTTGATGCCGGTCTTCTTCGCCAGCTCGGCGACCTGGTCGGCCGTAAGGCCGCCGACGAACTCGTGCAGCGGCGGGTCAAGCAGGCGGATGGTGACCGGGCGGCCGTTCATGGCCTTGAACAGGCCGTAGAAGTCGTCGCGCTGGAAGGGCAGCAGGGCCATGACGGCCTTGCGGCGCGCGGCCTCGTCCTCGGCCAGGATCATCTCGCGCATGTGGATGATGCGCTTGGGGTCGAAGAACATGTGCTCGGTGCGGCAGAGGCCGATGCCCTCGGCGCCGAAGGCCACCGCCTGCGCGGCGTCCGCCGGGGAGTCCGCGTTTGTGCGCACGTTGATCTGGCGGACGGCGTCGGCCCACGCCATGATCTTCTTGTAGTAGGGGTTCAGCTCGGGCTGCGCGGGCAGCACGGGCACCTGGCCCGCGAAGACCTTGCCCTGGCTGCCGTTCATGGAGATCCAGTCGCCCTCCTTCACCACCATGCCGCCGACGGTCATCTGCTTCCTGGCCACCTCGATGTTCAGGCTGCCGCAGCCGACGATGCAGCACTTGCCCCAGCCCCGGGCGACGAGCGCCGCGTGGGAGGTCATGCCGCCCTTCGCCGTGAGGATGGCCTCTGCGACGTGCATGCCGTGCACGTCCTCGGGGGAGGTCTCATTGCGGACAAGGATGACCTTCTTGCCCTTGCCGGCCCACAGGGCCGCGTCGTCCGCCGTGAAGACGACCTGGCCGACGCTGCCGCCGGGGCCCGCGGGCAGGCCCTTGGCCAGGACCTTCGCGACCTTCTCGGCCTTCGGGTCAAGCATCGGGAGCAGGAGCTCCGTGAGCTGGATCGGGGCCACGCGCATGACCGCCGTGTCCTTGGAGATCAGCTTGGCCTCGGCCATCTCGACGGCCATGCGGACGGCCGCCATGCCGGTGCGCTTGCCGACGCGGCACTGGAGCATCCAGAGGACGCTCTCCTCGATGGTGAACTCAATGTCCATCATGTCCTTGTAGTGCTTCTCCAGCTTGGTGCGGATGCCGTCAAGCTGCTTGTAGATCTTCGGGCTGGCCTCCTCCAGCGAGAGCAGGTGCGCGCTCTGCTCGCCCTTCGTGGCCTTGTTGATCGGGCTGGGGGTGCGGATGCCCGCCACCACGTCCTCGCCCTGCGCGTTCACCAGCCACTCGCCGTAGAACAGGTTCTCGCCCGTCGCCGCGTTGCGGGTGAAGGCCACGCCCGTCGCGCTGGTCTCACCCGTGTTGCCGAACACCATGGCCTGCACGTTGACCGCCGTGCCCCAGTCGTCCGGGATGCGCTCGATGCGGCGGTAGGCGATGGCGCGCTTGCCGTTCCAGGACTGGAACACGGCCTTGACGCCGCCCCAGAGCTGCGCCTGCGCGTCGTCCGGGAACTCCTTGCCCAGGCACTTCTTCACGATCTTCTTGAAGTCCTCCGCCAGGGCCTTCAGGTCCGCGGCGGTGAGCTGCGTGTCGTCGGTGTAGCCCTTGGCCTTCTTCATGGCCTCCATGGCGTGCTCCATCTGGAGACGGACGCCCTTGCCCTCGGCCGGCTCGATGCCCGCCGCCTTCTCCATCACCACGTCCGCGTACATCATGATGAGGCGGCGGTAGGAGTCGTACACAAAGCGCTCGTTGCCCGTCTTCGCGATGAGGCCGGGGACCGTGGCCGACGTCAGGCCGACGTTGAGGACCGTGTCCATCATGCCCGGCATCGAGCGGCGCGCGCCCGAGCGCACCGAGACCAGCAGCGGGTTCTTCGGGTCGCCGAACTTCTTCTTCATCACCTTCTCGACCTTCGCCAGCGCCTTCGCCACCTCCTCCTCCAGCGACTTCGGCAGCCTGCCCTTGTTCTCGTAGTAGGCGGTGCACATCTCGGTCGTGATCGTGAAACCCGCCGGGACCGGGATCCCCAGGCTGCACATTTCGGCCAGATTGGCCCCCTTGCCGCCGAGCAGATCCTTCATTGACTCGTTGCCGTCGGCCTTGCCGCCGCCAAAGAAATACACACTCCGCTTTGCCATGACGCTGTTTTCTCCTTCAGTCAGGTCCTCGTTGCCCAGTCTGGAACACACCCGCCTCGCCACACGTTTGGAAAGGGGGGCTTCGCACGACACCCGTGCGGAAAACCGGACGGAACCAGCCCAATCCGGCATTTATGGAATTATACTCCCGTCCGCCCCCCCGTTCAAGAAACGTCCGCCCTCCGGATGTTCCCGATTCCGCTCCGAACCGGACTTGGAAAGCCCCCGGCGCGTGTGGGATAATCGCGTCCCCCTCCGCGCGCCCGTAGCTCAGGTGGATAGAGCGTCAGCCTTCTAAGCTGAGGGCCGCTGGTTCGAGTCCAGCCGGGCGCGCCATTTCCTTCTTTCCCCCCCTTTTTCCGGTTCATGCCTGTCAGGGGAACTGGGTGAAGGCGATGTAGCGGACGTAGATGTAGGCGCTGCTGATGACCATGCTGGCCAGGGTGACGGGAACGCTGTAGCGCAGGAAGGTGGCGAAGGAGAAGGGGGCGCCGTTTTTCTTGGCGATTTGGGCCACGACAACGTTGGCGGCCGCGCCGAAAAGGGTGCCGTTGCCGCCGAGGCAGGCACCCAGGGCCAGGGACCACCACAGGGGGTCGGCGACCAGCCGGACGGCCTCGGGGGTGAAGCTGTCCATGCCGCCCTGGGGCTCGAAGTAGAGGGAGACCATGGTGTTCACCAGGGGGATGAAGGCCATGACGATGGGGATGTTGCCGAAAAGGGCGGACAGGAGGCCGGCGACCCACAGCACGGCGAGGCACAGCAGGAAGAGGTTGTGCCCGATGGCGCGGGAAATGGCGCCGCCGATGCTGTCGAAGAGCCCCGCGTGCTCCAGGGCGCCGACGAGCATGAACAGGCCGATGAGGAAGAAGATGGTTTCCCACTCGACCTTTTCCATGGCCTCGCGGATGCCGACGCCGCAGACAATCAGCATGACGAAGCCGCCGGCGAGGGCGACGACGCCGGGGGGGACGTGGAGCGCGTGCCCCATGATGAACCCGATGATAATGACGCCGAAAACGACCAGGCCCCTGCGGAGGCGGCCGGGCTGGACGATGGCGAGCTCGGGGTGGGCCTGCATGATGCGCACACGGGCCTCGGGGGGCGTGGCCAGGGGTTTCCGGGAAAACCAGGCGATGGGCGCGAGCACCGCCGCCCCGACCAGGATGACGGCGGGGGAGAGGTGGAGGAGAAACTGGTTGAAGTTCAGCCCGGACTTCGCGCCGATGAGGATGTTGGGCGGGTCGCCGATGAGGGTGGCGGTGCCGCCGATGTTGGAGAAGAGGGCCAGCAGCACCAGATAGGGGACCGACGGGACCTCGAGGATCTGGGTCACCAGGATGGTGATGGGGGCGACGAGGACCACGGTGGTGACGTTGTCGAGGAAGGCGGACAGCACTGCAGTGGCCGTGAGCAGGCCCACCAGAATGGCCACGGCGTTGCCCCGGGCGCGCTGGGCGATGAAGATGGCGACCCATTCGAAGAGGCCGGTCTCGGAGAGGATGCCGACGACGATCATCATGCCGGTGAGGAGGAAGACCACGTCGAGGTCCACGCACGCGAAGGCCGCCTCGTGGGGCATGAACCGGAAGAGGATCATGGCCGCGGCGCCGATGACGGCGGCGGCGGTGCGGTCCACCTTCTCGCTGATGATGAGGAGGTAGGTGACACCGAATATGAGCAGGGGGCCGAGCATTGCCGCGTCCCTTATATGTTGATCACGCGGTCGAGAACCAGGCTGCGGTCAATGACCCCGACCCGTTTCCCTTCGCGGACGACGTAGATTTTGGGGTGGCGCCTCACGGCCAGCTCAAAGACAACCTCGAGAAGCGTGGCCTCCTCGGGGAGCGTGGCGATGTCGGACGTCATGACGTCCCTGGCGAGGGCGCCGGCCTCCTTCTGGAAGTACTTTTCAAAGGGGTCAAACTCGCGGATGAAGGAGATGCTTTTCAGCTGGGTGAAGAAGTCGGGCATGCCCAGTTTGAAAAGCTGGTCGCAGGTGATCTGCCCCAGCAGGGTGCCCTCGGCGTCCGTCACGGAGACCGACTCGAGCATGTGCTGGTTCATCACCCGGGTCACCTCCTTGAGCGGGGTTTCGGGCGCCACGGAGACGATCGGGGGGCGCATGATGTCGCGCGCCGTGACCGGGCGGCTGTCGCTCAGCACGCGCTCCTGGATGAGGGCCGCGAACAGGCCCTCATCGTCGAGGTCGAAGAGCAGCTCGCGCTTGGACGGGTCCGAAAAGAGCCGGGCGAAGGACGCCATGACCTTCAGGGCGACGTGGCTCTGCTCCTCCGGGGCGAGCATGAGGGCGACAACGCGCACCCCCTCGGACCCGGGCGCGCCGAAGGCCACCGGCCGCGCGAGCCGCGCCACGCACAGCCCCGTGCGGGGAAGTCCGGGAATGCGGCCGTGGGGGAAGGCGAACCCGTGGCCCAGGTCGGTGACGCACTGGGACTCCCGCTCGCGGACCGCCGCAAGCAGGGCCTCGCGCCCGTGCCCGGCGTCGTCCGCGCAGAAGCCGCGCGCCGTCAGCGCGTCCAGCATGCGTCCGATGACCTCCCACTTCTCGCGGGCGTCCAGATCGAAGAGCACCGTCTGTTTGCTGAAAAACACGTCCATGTCTGGCCCTTTTCGGGGATGGACCCCTCTGGGGGATGTTTCCCTGGCCTCTGGGCAGGGCCTTCCGCCGGGCCCCGGGGAAACGTTTCCCGGGCGGGGCCGGTGAAGGTGTCCGGCGTTCCGCCGGGTCAGCCCGACCGGGGACACCGACACGTCCCCCGGGAACACCGATCCCGAACGCCGCAAGGCGCGCAACGGCATCTTACCATAGCGGAGGATGCGGGCGAATGTCCAGACCAACCCCGGGGGGTGGCAGCTCGGAGGTGTTGGATATCCTTGACCCCTCGCGAGTCGAGATGGCTGAGAGAGTGGGGGCGAGGTGCCGTATTTGCTCGGTGCCGAGGCTGCCGGATACACTCGGACACTCACTTCGCTCTGGAAAGCGCATGTCGTGAAACAGGAGGAATGGGATTGGCTGAGATGAACAAATACCTCTGGAGGCTTTACACGGAGTCTTCGGAGGGGCGGCGGGCCGTGAAGGCGTTCTCTGAGCTTCAGCCAGAAGAAACGTATGGACTGCTTCAGGAGGCGGGGCTGTGCGGGAGTGTCTCCCCGTGGTATGTCACGCTTGATAGTGACAGCATCAACTCGGCGCGGGGGGATGGTTACGGGAAATTCCTGGTCGAGGAGAACATTCTCGATTCCTCCTTGGAATGGCAGGCCGCGTTTGAGCCCCTTGCAGCTCTGCCGCCGGGCAAGGCGGTTCGGCGGCTGGAATCCATGATTGAGAAAGGGGTGAAGGGCGCTGCGGCGGATTCGGGAATACCGCCAGCTGCTTACGATAGTTGGATCACCGAAGTGACCGCGCTGAGTCTTGGCCTTTTTCGGGCGAACCGGGATGCGTTTGTCCCATGGTTGTTCCAGTTTCAATTCGACCTGTTTGGGGAGATTGCGCAAACCTTCGAGATTCCCGTTCCGCCCATCCCCAAGAAAAGCGACCTGCGCGGGCGCGCCTTGTATTATCTGCGCCTTTGCGAATCATTGTCTCGTTTTCGGCTGGAGAACAGCCTCAGCCCGGAGGAGCTTTGCTGCCTGCTTTACGACTACGGACCCCGGGTTGTCGGAGGTCCCGAGGCAAAGAAGAGGGTGGATGATCTTCCGCGACCGCTCAAGGCCTGGTTCACGGGCGGCGGCAAGGACGACAACGGCGACTTCGAATGGCTCGACAACGCCGGACCTGACAGCACAAGCTTCTGGCAGGGAAACCCGGATGCGAGGGAAGGGGACATCGTGGTCATGTATTGCCTCGCGCCGAGAAGCTGCGTTCATTCGGTATGGCGGGTTGTCAAGGACGCCTATGTGGACCCATTCTTCTTCTATTACCACACGATCCATGTCGGACATCCGGTTGGGGTGCCTCCGGTCACGCTGAACGAACTGAAAGCTCACCCCGTGCTTTCCAACATGTCCATTGTCCGAAAGAACATGCAGGGAGTGAACGGAACCCCCATTTCCCAGGGCGATTATGCGGAATTGCTGCGCTGCTTCGGGAAGAAGGGCGCGAATATCAGGGCGCTGCCAAAGATTCGCAGAACCCTTCCCGACAGCAATCTCATCCTTTCCAACGAGCGCGACGTCGAGGTCCAACTTGTCGAGCCGCTGCTTGCCCGTCTGGGGTACACGCAGAGCGACTGGATACGGCAGCTTCCCGTGAAGATGGGCAGAGGGTACCGCGTATACCCCGACTATGCGCTTTTGGCGCGGGCGGTTCGGGGGGAAGAGAGCGCGGTGCTCTTGGTGGAGGCCAAGCATCGGATACCAAACGCAACCGAACTGCGCAAAGCCTACTACCAAGCGCTTTCCTATGCCTACCGTCTTCGGTCCGAAGGTTTCCTCCTTGCGGCGGAAGAGGGCGTGTGGGCGTTCCGGGTGAAGGATGGAGAATGCGCCCCTAAGGATGGCGTCCACTACTCCTGGCACGATCTAAGCAATGCGGACACCTTCCATGAGCTGTTGGTTGTATTTGGAAAGGACGTCATAATAAGAGGAAGGCGCAGATAGAAGACGAATCGCCACTGCGACGCTGAAGAAGCATGGAGCTTCCAGCGGATTTTCGTAAGGTTCCTGGTCTTTCCAATTGTCTTCTTAGTGTCCTTTGTGCCTTTGTGGTTAAAACTCCGGGAAGGGTCACCACAAAGACACAAAGGACACAAAGAAGAGGGCGGGAACCGTAGCTGCGGCGGGAACAAGATGGCGCGGGTTGCGCGCGCCATGACGTGTGTTGCCGAAGGCATGCAAAAGGAAGGATGCCTGATCCGTAATTGCAGAAGCGCGGAGCGCCTGAAGCAATTCTGTGCTCGCCGCACTTTAGACAATCGCCCGTCTGGCGTCTTCACGGAGTGCCAGAAGATTCGGTGCTCAGGAGGCGCCGGGGGCGTTCTCCCCGGTGAGGAAGCGGTGGATGTTTGCGGCGGCGATGCGGCCCTGGCCCATGGCGCTGATGACGGTGGCGGCGCCGGACACGATGTCGCCTGCGGCGAAGACGCCGCGGACGGAGGTCTCCATGGTGTCGGGGTTCACGACGATGGTCCCCCACTTGGAGGTCTCGAGGCCCTCCATGGTCTGGGGGATGAGGGGGTTGGGCTTGTTGCCGATGGCGATGATGACGGTGTCGGCGGGGATGCGGAACTCGGTCCCGGGCATCTCGACGGGCCTGCGGCGTCCGGAGGCGTCGGGCTCGCCGAGCTCCATGCGCAGGCACTCGATCTCGGTGACGCGGTGGCGGGCGTCGCCGTGGACGCGGATCGGGGCGGTGAGCATCTGGAACTTGACGCCCTCCTCGCCGGCGTGGTGGACCTCCTCGCCGCGGGCGGGCATCTGCTCCTTGGCGCGGCGGTAGACGATGGTGACGTCGGCGCCGAGACGCAGGGCGGTGCGGGCGGAGTCCATGGCGACGTTGCCGCCGCCGACGACGACGACGCGCTCGCGCTTGATGGGCGGCGTGTCGTAGCGGGGGAAGAGGTAGGCCTTCATGAGGTTGGACCGGGTGAGGTACTCGTTGGCGCTGTAGACGCCGACGAGGTTCTCGCCGGGGATGTTCATGAACGACGGCAGGCCGGCGCCGCTGCCCACGAAGACGGCGTCGTAGCCCTCGTCCTCCATGAGCTCCGGCACGGTGCTGTTGCGCCCGACGACGAAGTCCATGACGAAGGTGACGCCGAGCTTCTTTAGGAAGTCCACCTCGGACTTGACGATGGCCTTGGGCAGGCGGAACTCGGGGATGCCGTAGGTGAGCACGCCGCCGGGCTCGTGGAGGGCCTCGAAGATGGTGACGGCGTGCCCGAGCTTGATGAGGTCGCCCGCGACGGTGAGCCCGGCGGGTCCGGCGCCGACGATGGCGACCTTCTTCCCGGTGGGGGGCGGCAGTTCGGGGACTTCCATCTCGCTGTTGAGGCGCTCATAGTCCGCCACGAAGCGCTCAAGACGGCCGATGGCGACGGGCTCGCCCTTGACGCCGAGGATGCAGACCTTCTCGCACTGCTCCTCCTGGGGGCACACGCGGCCGCACACGGCGGGCAGCGAGTTCGTCTCCTTCAGCCTGTGCGCCGCCTCGATGAACTTCCCCTCCCTGATCAGGCCGACGAACCCGGGGATGTCGTTCTGGACGGGGCAGCCCTCCACGCAGCGGGGCTTCTTGCACTGGAGGCAGCGGCCGGCCTCCAGCATCGCCGTCTCGATGCTGTACCCGTGGGGCACCTCCTCGAAATTGTGCGCGCGGTCCTCCGGCGCCTGCTCCGGCATCGCCTGCCGCGGAACCTTCTTGCTTTCAGCCATGACTTTCGACCTCGTCCCTTGACCCGCGCGGGCGCGGGGTGTTGCGCTTTCAGGCGTGGCAGCCGCACCCGCCGGGGTGGCGGGGGTGCGCGCCGACCGACGCGGTGCGCCCCACGCTCTGGATTTCCGCCGCAGAATACGCGGACCGGCGGTCCTTCACCTCGGCCCAGTCGATCTGGTGGGCGTCGAAGAAGGGGCCGTCCACGCAGGCGAACTTGATCTGGTCGCCCACGGTGATGCGGCACGCGCCGCACATGCCGGTGCCGTCCACCATGATGGGGTTCAGCGAGGCCAGCGTGGGGATGCCGTAGGGCGCCGTCTCCTGCGCCGTGATCATCATCATGAAAGGGCATCCGACGGCGACCACCAGGTCCACCTTCTCGCCCGCGGCGAGGCGGTCCTTGAGCACGTCCGCCGCGTGGCCCTTGACGCCGTTCGACCCGTCCATGGTGGACTGGATGAACTCATCGGAGACCCGCTCCAGCTTGTCGCGGTGGTATTCCAGGTACCACGAGCGCGCCTCGGCGATGGAGACGACCCGGTTGCCCGCCTCCCGGAAGGCGCGGGCCGCGGGGTACATGGCCCCGATGCCGTAGCATCCGCCCAGCAGGACCACGGTGCCGTACTTGCGGATGTCGAGGGGGATGCCCAGCGGGCCGGTGACGTGGGCCAGGCACTCGCCCGGCTCCATGAGGCAGAGCTTGCGGCTGCTCTGGCCCTTTTCAAGCACCACGAAGGTGATGGTGCCCGCCTCGGCGTCCCAGTCGCACAGGGTGTAGGGCACGCGCTCCGAGAGGGCGTCGGCCATGACGATGGCAAACTGCCCGGCCAGGGCCTTGCGGGCCACCTCGGGCGCATGCACCACGATCTCGTGCGTGTTGGGGATCAGCTCGCGTTTCTCGACGATGCGGAAGCGGCCGTCGGCGGGGGCCTCGGGGGCCATGAAGGGCGCGCCGGGGGCCTTGACCGCCTCCGCGCGGACCACGCGGCAGGCCGGGTTGGCGGGCACTTCCTGAAGCCCCTCCACCAGGTCCTCGAGCAGGTGGTTGCGGAAGTAGCGGCGGCGCTTGGTGATGTCCAGCGCGGCGGGGGGTGCGGCCTCGCGGTTCATGTGGAAGAGCACGGGGCCGCAGTCCATCTCCTTGCGGATGGATTCGACACTTTCGTAGCCGAGGGCCTCGCCGCCCAGCGCCTGCGCAAGGTCGCGGATGATCCGCCACTCGGGCAGGGCCAGGCCGGGGGCGGCGCATCCCGCTCTCATCGGGCGGGGCGTGCCGTCCGCATCGGGCAGGCTGCCCTCGACCTCCGCGAGGACGGCGGCGGGGAACACGAAGTTCGCCTTCTCCTGAAGCGGGGAGGGGTAACAGTCCATGAGCACGAGGACTTCAAGGTCCGCGGCGGCCTCCGGCGGGAAGAACGAGCCGGTGGTGATGACGGCGCGCACGTCCCCGGGCAGGGTGACCTCGGCGCGGCCCCAGGCGTCCGGGACGGCGGTGATGAAATGGGGGGAACCCATCAGCTCGCGGGTGAAGCGCTCGAAGACCCGCCGGTCCTCCAGGGTGCTCGACGGGTCGCAGACGAAGGCAAACGTTTCGCCGCGGAAGTGGTCAAGGCGGGTGGCGGCCTGCTCCAGGGCCAGCTTCCAGTCCGACTGGCGGAGCACCGCGCCCACGCGCACATAGGGGAAGTGGAGGCGGTCCGGTCCCGCGAGGAACTCCGCCATGGCGAAGCGGCCCAGGACGCACAGCGGCACGCCGGGGTCCACGGCGCGCGCGCCGACCATCCGCCCGTTCACGGAGGACACGCTCATGGCGCAGCCCTGGTCGCAGAGGCCGCAGGTGGTGGCGGTGGAGGCGTCGGGGCGGCCGTACCACTTGGCGAAGCGGTCGGAGAGGGTGCCCGTCGGGCAGACGTCCACGCAGGCGCCGCAGAAATTGCAGCCCGCCTCCACGAGGGTCTGGTCGAAGGCCTGGCCGATGCGGGCGTTGCTGCCGCGGCCGACGAAGTCAATGACGGCGCGGCCCTGCTGCTCCTTGCAGACCCGCACGCAGCGGCCGCAGAGGATGCACAGGTTCAGGTCGCGGTCCATGAAGGGGTTGTCGCGCTCCAGGGGCCGCTGGTGGTAGATCGGCGGCACGGGCAGCTCGGCGAGCTCCAGCTCCTCCGCGAGGCCGCGCACCTCGCAGACGGGCTTGTTGTTGCAGGTGTGGCAGCCCGTGGTGCGTCCGGCCTTCTCCGGCTCGGGCCGGTAGGCCTCGCACTCCGCGCGCCGCCCGCAGAGCAGGCAGGCGTTCGGGTGCTCGAGCATCATGAGCCCGAGGACGTTGCGCCGCAGCTTTTTCAGCTCTGGGCCCTGCGTTCGGACGACCATGCCCTCCGCCGCCGGGGTGGTGCAGGAGGGCGGGTAGCCGCGCATGCCCTCGATCTCGACGACGCACATGCGGCAGCCGCCGTAGGGGGCCAGCCCCTCGTTGGCGCAGAGGTGCGGAATCTCGATCCCGTTGCGCAGGGCGCAGTCCAGCAGGGTTTCCCCGTCCCGCGCCTCGATGTCTCTTCCGTCAATGCTCAGTTTCACGGCTGGTGATCCTCAACCTTTCCCCGGCTGCGCCGGCACGCCCGGGTCCTTCCGCTCCGTACGCGGCTCCACGCGCCGCCGTTCCCCGCTGGTGCGGTAGATGGCCGCGTTGGCGGGGGCGCAGGCGGCCAGGCAGGAGCTGCAGTGGATGCACGCGTTCTGGTCAATGAAATGCGGCGACTTGGTCTCGCCGTGGATGGCGTCGGCGGGGCAGGCCCGCACGCACAGGCCACAGCCGATGCACCGCGCCGGGTCAATCTGGTACCAGACCAGGGGCGGGCAGGTGAAGGCGCGGCATTCTTTCGCGTGGATGTGCTCCTCGTACTCGTGGCGGAAATAACGCAGCGTGGTCTGGACGGGGTTCGGCGCGGTCTGGCCGAGGCCGCAGAGGGAGCCCTGCTTCACCGTCGCGGCGATCTCCTCCAGCGTCTCCAGATCCTTCGGCGTGCCGTTGCCCGCCACGATGCGCTCGAGGATGCCGAGCATGGCGCGGGTGCCCACGCGGCAGGGCACGCACTTGCCGCACGACTCCGCCTGGGTGAACCCGAGGAAGAAGCGGGCGATGTCCACCATGCAGCTGTCCTCGTCGAGCACGATCATTCCGCCGGAGCCCATGATGGTGCCCGCGGCGGTGAGGGACTCGTAGTCCACCGGCAGGTCCACCTTTTCGGCGGGGATGCAGCCGCCCGAGGGGCCGCCGGTCTGGACCGCCTTGAAGGTGCCGCCGTCGGCGATCCCGCCGCCGATGTCGAAGACGATCTGGCGCAGCGTGGTGCCCAGGGGCACCTCGACGAGGCCGGTGCGCGCGATCTTGCCCGCGAGGGCGAAGGTCTTGGTGCCCTTGCTCGACTCGCTGCCCACGCCCGCGTACCATTCGGCGCCGTTGCGCAGGATCAGCGGCAGGTTGCCGAGGGTCTCCACGTTCTGGATGACCGTGGGCTTGCCCCAGAGGCCGCTGATGGCGGGGAAGGGGGGCTTGGGCTGCGGCATGCCGCGGCGCCCCTCGACGGAGGCGATGAGCGCGGTCTCCTCGCCGCAGACAAAGGCGCCCGCGCCCTTCTTGATGTGGATGTCGAAGGCGAAGCCCGAGCCGAAAATGTCCGCGCCGAGCAGGCCGGCGCCCTTCATCTGGCCGATGGCGATCTCGAGGCGCTGGATGGCCAGGGGGTACTCCGCGCGGCAGTAGACGATGCCCTCGGACGCGCCGATGGCCAGCCCCGCGATGAGCATGCCCTCCAGCACGGCATGGGGATCGCCCTCCAGCAGGGAGCGGTTCATGAACGCGCCGGGGTCGCCCTCGTCGGCGTTGCAGATCAGGTATTTCGGCGCGCCGGGGGCGGTGCGGGCAAAGGTCCACTTGCGCCAGGTGGGGAAGCCCGCGCCGCCGCGCCCGCGCAGCCCGGCGTCTTTCACCTCCCCGATGACCTTTTCCGGGCCCATTTCCAAGGCGCGGAGGAACCCCTCGTAGCCGCCGCCCGCGAGGTAGTGGGCGAAATTCTCGGGGTCAATGCGGCCGCAGTTGGCGAGCACACGCCGCACCTGGCCGCGCATCATGGGGTGCTCCGTGAGGGGCGCGATGCCGTGGGCCGCGGTGTCCGACAGAACGCCCAGGGCCCACTCCGCGCAGGGCGCGCCCCCCGTGATGTGCCGGGCGAATATCTCGGAGGCCTCCTTCGGGCCCACGCCGCCGTAGCACACGTCCGGCCCTCCGGGCGCGTGGACGATGACCAGGGGCTCGAAGCAGCAGGGACCCAGGCACCCCACCTCGATGACCCGCGCGTCCAGACCCGCCTTGGCGGTCTCCTCCCGGAACCGGGCGATGACCTCTTCCGCCCCCGCGGCCCGGCCGCAGGTTGCCGCGCCGACATACACCACCGGCGTGGGGCTTTCCTCCAGCGCGCGCCATTCGGCCTTTGCGCCCGCGTATGCCTCCGCAAGATGACTCATGACTTCCCGGCCTTTCTTTCGAACCCGTATTCCTTGAGAATCCGCTGCATTTTCTTGGGGGTCACCCCGGCGTAGACCTTGCCGTCCACCGTGAGCACGGGGGAAAGGGCGCAGCAGCCCAGACAGGCCACCCGTTCCAGGCTGAACTCCCCCTCGGGCGTGGTGCCGCCCACGGCGACGCCCAGATAGCGGCACAACTCCTCGGTGATCCTCGCCGCGGCCCGCACATGGCACGCCGTGCCGTTGCACACCTGGATGCGGTGCTTTCCGGGGGCGGTGAAGCGGAACTGGGTGTAGAAGGTCGCCACCCCGTAGGACTCGTTTGCCGAGATGCCCGTCTCCCGCTCCAGGGCGCGCAGCGCCTGCGGCGAGATAAACCCCACCGCGGCCTGGATGTCCTGAAGGATGGGGATCAGCCCCGCCCGCGCGTCCGCGTACCGCGCGACCACGTCCCTGACCAGTGTTTCCGTGTCCACAGCTGCTGCCGTCATCGGCCCACTCCCCGGGTGCGGGCAAAACACCGCCCCACCCGTTATCCTTGGTCAACGTGTTTTTGGAACCCGAAACCTTCCCGTGCCGCAGGACTCAAGCCGGTTCAGGTTGCTTGTCCTCATCAGCATACCACCGACCCCCGGCCAATGCAAACGGTGCAAAATGTTGCAGTAGAACAGGTTGCATTTCCAGCATATCGAGAAAAAAATCCTAATTGCGAAAATCTCGTAACCATGGAAAATGACGCAATTCTTGGCGGGGGAAGTGCGATGGTGGACGGGGTGGACGAAGTGGACGAAGTGGACAGGGTGCACAGAGGGCGGAGTCATGTCCACCCTGTCCACTTCGTCCACCCTGTCCATCCTCCTCTGGATTGGCTCTTTGCGCTGTTTTGCGGGGCTGTGCCATAATTCCGCCTGTGGCCGCCCGCATTGTCCGAGGGCGGCAGGGTGGTGTCGGGAACATGTTTGCGGGCCGCCCGCTGTGGCCTCATGCAGTCCGGGAAAGGCCCGGTGTTCCGGGGAGGTTCGGTCAGGGCCGTTTCCACGTTTTCACCTCTATAAACAGGCATTGCCGGAAATGCCATTGTCAAGCTGCGGGGCAACGCGGGGCGCGCCTGGGGCGCGCGCCGTTCCCCCGCCGGAAAGGCCAGTCATGCGGTCCATCACGCGGTTCCGCCCCGTCATGCTCACCGCCGTCACCACGGTGCTCGGCCTGCTGCCCATGGCCCTGGGCGTCAGCTACGACTTCTTTGCCGGCAAGTGGATTGTCGGCGGCGAGTCCGCCGCGTGGTGGGGGCCCATGGCCGTCGCCGTCATCTTCGGCCTGAGCTTCGCCACCGTCCTCACGCTGGTCGTCGTCCCCGCGCTCTACAGCCTCACCGCCAACCTGCACAACGCCTGGACCCGGACCGTCCGGTCCGCCACCGCCCCCGAAAGGAGCCCCGAATGAACCCCTTCCGGACGCAGTTCCTTCTTATGGCTGCCCTGCTGGCCGCCCCGTTGTGCGCCGTCGCCCAGAATCCCGGCCCCGACCTCACCTGCTTCCAGCAGGCGGGGAGCCACACGCCCCAGATTGACATCGCGTCGGACATGGCGGTGGTCTACGGCTGCGGGCCGGACTTCGCCGCGCGGGCGGAGGAGTGGCGGAAGCGCGGCTACTCCATCGGCATGATGACCGGCATCGCGTGGGGCGGCTACGACGCCTACTACCAGACCCCGGACGGCATCAAGAAGGAGGAGATCCAGACCTCCAAGAGCGGGCGCCTGTACATGCACGGCAACAGCGACACGGTGGGGTACAACGTGCCCACGCCGGAATACGTCGAGTACATCAAGAAGATGGTGGAGCCCGCCGTGGACGCCGGGGCCCAGGCCATCTTCATGGAGGAGCCCGAGTACTGGGCGGAGACCGGCTGGAGCGAAGGCTTCAAGCGGGCCTGGGAAACGCGCTACGGGAAGCCCTGGGAGGCCCCCGACTCCAGCGTGGACGCGCAGTACAAGGCGAGCCGTCTCAAGTACGAGCTGTACTTCAACGCCCTGCGCGGGGTGTTCCGCCACGCCAAGGCCCGCGCCGCCGCGCAGGGGCGGACCATCGAGTGCCATGTGCCCACGCACAGCCTCGTGAACTATGCCCAGTGGCGCATTGTCAGCCCCGAGGCCAGCCTGATGGGGCTGGAGGAGATGGACGGCTACATCGCCCAGGTGTGGACGGGCACCGCCCGCACGGCCAACGTGTACCGGGGCGTCCGCCGCTCCGAGCGCACCTTCGAGGCGGGCTATCTGGAGTACGCCTCGGCCTACGGCATGGTGCGGCCCACGGGCCGAAAAGTCTGGTTCCTCGCCGACCCGGTGGAGGACAACCCGGACCGGAGCTGGAACGACTACAAGTGGAACTACGAGTGCACCATCATCTCGTCCCTGATGTTCCCCGGGGTGTCCCGGTTCGAGGTGATGCCGTGGCCGTCCCGCATTTTCCAGGGCACCTATCCCAAGGTGGACCTCGACGGCAAGGCGGAGCGCGAGGGCATCCCCGCCGAGTACGCGACCCAGCTCCTCACGGTGATCAACGCCCTGAACGACATGGACCAGAAGGACGTGGCGTGGGACACGGGCACGCGCGGCATCGGCGTCATGGTGTCCGACACGCTCATGTTCCAGCGGGCGGACCCCACGCCCAGCGATGCCCACTTCAGCCACTTCTTCGGCCTCGCGATGCCGATGGTCAAGCACGGGTTCCCGCTGGACATCGTGCAGATGGAAAACCTGCTCCAGCCGGGCGTGCTCGCGGAGTGCCGCGTGCTCCTGCTGACCTACGAGGGGCAGAAGCCCCTGAAGCCGGAATACCACGACGCCCTCGCCGCCTGGGTGCGGGACGGCGGCGCACTGCTGTTTGTGGACGACGGAAAAGACCCCTACAACCGCGTCCAGGAGTGGTGGAACGCCCAGGGCGCCACGGACGCCCTGCCGCAGGACGACCTGTTCGCCCGGCTGGGCGTGGACGCCTCCGCTAAAGCCGCCCCGCAGGCGGTCGGAAAGGGATGGGTGCGCTGGATGGACCTTTCCCCCAGCGCCCTCGCGCGGGACAAGAACGGCCCCGAGACGCTGCTGGCGGCGGTCGGCGGGCTGTGTGAAAAGGTGTCGCTGCCCCTCACCACGCAAAACTACCTCAAGCTGCGGCGCGGGCCCTATGTCATTGCGTCGGTCATGAACGAGTCGGTCTCCGACGCGCCGCTGCGGATGGAGGGGCGGTTCATAGACCTGTTCGACGCGAAACTGCCGGTCCTCTCCGAGAAGACGCTGAATCCCGACCAGCGGACGCTGCTCTATGACCTGGACTGGGCCAAGGCGAACCTGGGCGCCGCCAAGGTGGCCGCCGCCGCCACCCGCGTGCGGGAGGAGCGGTTTGCGGATGGGAAGCTGTCCTTCACCACCCGCGGCCCCGAAGGGGTGCACGCCCGCGTGCGGATGCTCCTGCCGTCCGCGCCCGCCGAAGTCCGCATGACGCCCGAGACCGCCTTCACCCACGCCTGGGACGCCGACAGCGGCACCCTGCTCCTGGAATTCGACAACCGCGCCGAGACCCTCTCCGTCGAGGTGGCCCTCTGACGGGACGCGTTTCACCGCGTGAAGGAAGAGAAGACAAGGCCGGCGGGACGCCGGCGCTACGGAGGCGGGCCGTCTTCCGTGCCGCCGGCGTCCCGCCGGCCTTGTCTTTGAGTTAACGTTGCGTCGGCGGTCCGCGCGTCATGGCGAGCGCAGCGCGGCCACCTCGTGCCCGCCACGGCTTCGTCTTCCCATTTCCCCAAACCACGCGCCCCCTGGGATCGCCAAGCTCCAGCTTGGCTGTCGGGAAAACATGCCACGGACAGGCCCGCGCGCGAAAAACCAAGAGGCCAGGCTGGAGCCCGGCGATCCCAGGGGGGCGCGCCCCCGTCCGCCCGCTCTCTTTCCTCTCTCCCCCCGTCCTCATTTCTCTGCGCCCTTTGCGCTCTCCGCGCCTCTGCGTTGAGCTCCCCCCCCTCCCGCCGCGGCCGCAATTGACCCCGGCGCGCCAAAGCGGTAGAGTACCCCCGTGCGGGGCGCGGCGGGCGCGCGCCGCAGGAGGCAGGACTTATGGAATTCTCGGGCGAACGCTGCATCCCCGGCCGCAAGGGGCTGGAACTGCTCGAACTGGAGCACCGGGCGCGCTATGCGGCCGTGGCGGCCCGGTGCGCGGGGGGGCGCGTGCTGGACCTGGGCGCCGGCGCGGGCTACGGCACGGACATGCTGGCCGCCTCCGCCGCCCACGTGCTCGGGGTGGACATTTCCGAAGAGGCGGTTTCCTTTGCCACGGAGGCCTACGGCCGGGGGAACGCGCGGTTTGTCCAGGCGGACCTCTGCGCCGACGACTTCGCGGACATTGTCCGCGCGGCGCATCCCGAACCCTTCGACGCCGTGACCTGCTTCGAGGTCATCGAGCATGTCGCCCAGCCGCAGAAACTCCTGCGCGCCGTGCGGTCCCTCCTCGCGCCGGACGGGCTCTTTTTCGTCTCGACGCCGAACATTGACTACGCCTTCGACATGGAGGCGGTGAACCCGCACCATGTGATCGAGTACAACCTGCCCGAATTCGAGCGCTGCCTGGGCGCGGAGTTCCGCCACGTCGCCGTCACGGGCCAGAAGGTCCACCTCATCTCCACCGTGGGCTGCGCCGACGGCGACGCGGTGACCTTCACCGACTGGCGCGACTACGGCGATGAGAACCACGTCAAGTATTACGCGGCGGTCTGCACCAACGCCGCCACCGCCCCGCCCCCCCTCCGGATCGCCCTGCGCACCAGCGACGCGCACCTGAAAATCCTCCAGTCCAAACTGCGCGAGGTGCGGAAGGACCAGGAGGTGAAAGGCCAGCGCATCCGGCTGCTGGAGGCCCACCTGGCGGAAAGGAAGGACGCGGGGGAGGCGGCGCGGCAGGACGAGGTGCGCCTGTTGCGGGAGGACCTGGCGCGGACACAGGGGGACCTGGCGCGGACACAGGAGCAACTGGCACGGATGGAGGAGGAACTGCGGGAAGTCCACGAGGACAGGAAACAGTTTCACGAGTCCCTGCGCCAGGCCCGCGACATGCACCTGCGCATCCAGGAGGACCTGCGCCGCGTGGAGGAGGAGGGGACCATGGGCGCGGTGAAGCGGATCAACCAGCTCCGTCGAGATTTCGAGGCCTTCAAGAACCACCCGGCGGTCCGCCGCCTGCTCCGCCTGCGCACGCCGGGGCTGAAGCTGCTGGGCCTGCTCGGTTTGGGGCCGGGGCGCATCGCGCCCCTGGCTGCGGGGCCGTCCCGTCCCGCACCGCAGCCCGAGGTTCCGGAAAAGCGGGAAGACCCCCGCCCTTTTGACCAACTCCTCCAGGACCGGACCCTCTGCCGCAACGGCAAGGACATGCCGATCCTGGGGGAGAAGACGGTGGAGCGCCTGCGCGGGGAGCTGATGCGGCGGCCGCAGGACACGCTGGTCAGCGTGATCATGCCCGCGTGGAACCGCGCCGAGACCATCGGCCGCGCCGTTGAGAGCGTGCTGGCCCAGTCCTACGCGAACTGGGAGTTGATCGTGGTGGATGACGGCAGCGACGACGGGACGCCGGAGGCCGTGCAGGCGTTCCGCGCGGCCAACCCGAAAATCCGGCTGCTGCGCATCGCCCACGAGGGGGTGTCCGCCGCCCGCGACGCCGGGTTGCGCGAGGCAAAGGGGGGAATCATCGCCTACCTCGACTCCGACAACCGGTGGCTCCCCGACTACCTGCTGTTCTCCGTGCATGCGCTGCTGGAGACAGGGGCCAAGTGCGGGTATTCGGTCCTGGAGATCGTGGACGAGGACCAGCGGAACGCGGTCAGCCACCGCGCGCGCCGCTTCGACCTCGACGCGCTGCTGAAGAACAACTACATAGACATCAACATCTACGTCCACCGCCGGGAGCTGTTCGAGGAGCTGGGCGGCTTCGACCACACCCTCCGCCGCTGGGTGGACTGGGACGTCATCCTCCGCCAGACGACGCGGCATGACCCGGTCCAGATTCCCGCCGCCCTGTGCGTTTACTACCGCAAAAAGAAGCTCAACCAGATCACGCTGGAGGAGCCCCAGGCCTACAAGTTCAAGGTGCTCAACAAGCACCTCATTGACTGGGAGGAGCTGGAGCGCGACGCCCCCGACCGCGAGGCGGGCCGCGTCTCCATCATCATCCCCGTGTACAACCTGCCCGACCTCACCCGCGCCTGCGTCGAGTCCATCCACGCCCATTCCGGGGCCTTGGATTACGAGGTGGTGCTGGTGGACAACGGCAGCACGATGGACGCCTCCGCCGCCCTCCGCGCGCTGGCGGAGCATCCCCGCGTGTTCCTCCTCACCAACTACGAGAACTACATGTTCGCCCTGGGAAACAACCTCGGCGCGGCGGGCTCGTCGGGCGACATCCTCGTCTTCCTCAACAACGACACCCGTGTGACCCCCGGCTGGCTCGAGACGCTCACCGCGCCCCTGCGGGAGGACCCGTCCGTCGGCATGGCGGGGCCGAAGCTGCTCTACGAGGACGGCACGGTGCAGGCGGCGGGCATGGCCTTCTCCGACCGCTCCGTCATCCCCTACCACATCTACCAGGGCATGCCGGGCGATGCCCCCTGCGTCAACAAGCGCCGGACCTTCCAGGCCCTCACGGCGGCCTGCGTCGCCCTGCGCGCGGAGGACTTCCTCCGCCTGCGCGGCTTCGACCCGCTGTACGTCAACGGCGGCGAGGACCTGGACCTCTGCTTCCGCGTGACGCAGGAGCTGAATAAGAGAATCCTCTACGTCCCCGAGTCCACGGTCTACCACCTCGAAAGCAAGACCCCCGGACGCTCCAAGGCCATCCGCCACAACCGCACCACCTTCTTCGAGCGGTGGGGCGAGGCCGTCCGCCCGGACGACCAGACCTTCTTCGAAGCGGACGGGTTCCGCGTGCGCGAGTACGTCAAGCGCGGAAACGACCCCGACGGGCCCACGGCCTCCTACATCCCCGTGCTGGAGACGGAGGGGGGGGAGCGGGCGTGGGCGCCCCCGGCCGGGGCGTCCGCACCGCAGGCGGGGCTCAACGTCGGGTTCGTCTGCATCTGGCATGTCCGGGGGATCGCGCTGCAGACGCTGCAGATCATGCGCACGCTGGAGACGGCAGGAGGATTTGCCGCCCATGCGCTGGCCCGCTGGGAGGCGGACAAGTTCACCGAGCACCCGCCGGTGGACCACCCGCGCGTCATGAACGGCGGCGACGACCCCGGCCCCGAGGAGTGCGTGGCCTGGGCCAGGGAGCGGCGGCTGGACGCGGTCTTTTTCATGGAGGTTCACCCCCGCGACTGGAAGCGGGTGGACGCCTTGCAAGCGGCCGGGTTCCGGGTGTTTGCCTATGAGAATCTCGATGTGCTGCGGCTGGAGTTTCTGGACCGCTACGCCCGTTTCGACGGGTTTTTCCACAACACCTTCGAGACAGGGCGCGTTTTCCGGCGCACCCACCCCCAGGTTCCATCGCTGGTCGTTCCCTGGGGGATTCCCGAGGCCCTTTTTCCCCCCGCGCCGCCGCGACCGGCGGCGGGCGGCTTCCTGCGTTTTGTGCATGTCGCGGGCTGGGGCGGGATCAACAACCGGAAGAACACCGACGGCCTCCTCCGCGCGTGGGCCAAGGCGAACCCGGCGAACGCCGTGCTGCGCCTGCACACGCAGGCGCCGGCGGAGCAGTACGGGCCGGAAAGCGCGCGCATCCTGCGCGCCTGCCGGAACATCGAACTGCGCGAGGGCACGGTGGAGAACATCCACGCCGCCTACGCGGACGCGGACATGCTGCTGTGGCCGTCCAAGCGCGAGGGGCTCGGGCTCCCCATTGTCGAGGCCCTGGCCTGCGGGCTCCCTGTCCTGATTTCCGACGGCTATCTGATGAAGCAGTGGGTCCTTCCCGGCGAGCACGGGCTGGTCTGCCCGGCGTCCCCGCAGGAGGGCATGATGTACCTGCCGGAGATGCGGGTGGACGAGGATGCTTTGGCGGCGATGATCCGCGACCTGGCGGCGCACCCGGAGCGCGTGGCGGCGATGGCTGAAAACGTCCGGCGGGACCGTCATCTGTGGCTGTGGACCTGGCAGCCCGACGTGCTGGCCGGGCAGCTCCGCGCCTGGCTGGAGGATCCCGCCGCGCCGCCGGACCCGGAGCTGGGCTATCTCCCGGAAAGCATCCGCGATTTTGAGCGGAAACGCCGCGCGGCTTTTGGAGAGCAATGACATGAAGATGTGCGCGGCGGCAATCGAACCGGACGTGTTCCCTCAGGGAAAAAGAAGGGTGTCGGCATGACAAGTCAACTGCCGCCTGACGAGCAGGCGCGGCGCATCGCGGCCCACTGGGACGCGGCTGCGGTGAACAACTGTCCCGGGTGGTGGGCGCACCCCCGGATCGTTCAGCATGTCAACGCCCGCGTCTGCGGGCGTCCGGTAAAGGGGACCAGCCGGGGGCTGATGGAAAAGGTGAAAGAGCTGTTCGGGGCACAGGTCTGGGACAGGGGCGTCTCTGTGGGCTGCGGAAGCGGAGCCAAGGAGATGGCCATGATGGACGCGGGCATTGTCGGGGCCTTCACCCTGTACGAGCTCTCTCCCGTCCGTGTGGAACAGGGGCGCGCCCTTGCCGAATCCCGCGGGCTTCAGGACCGGGTGGAATTCCGCATCCAGGACGCGTTCAAGGCCGGTATTCCCGACGGAAGCGTTGATTTCGTCCATTGGAACAACTCCCTGCACCACATGATGGACACCCCGGTGGCGGTGGCCTGGAGCTATAGAATCCTCCGCAAGGGCGGCATGTTTTACATGGACGACTTCATCGGGCCGACGCGGTTTCAGTGGTCTGACAAGGCGCTTGAGCTCTGCACCGCTGTGCGGGCGTCGCTTCCGGAGAAGTATCTGGCCAACCTCAGACGTCCGGACGGCCGGGAGCCCGTTCGGGTGCGGCGTCCCGATCCCGTGGCGTTTGCGCGGCAGGATCCCAGTGAGGCGGCGGATTCCGACCGCATCATGCCCGCCCTGCGGAAGTTCTTTCCCGGGGCCTGGACCATGCGGACGGGCGGCGTGATCTACAACTGTGCCCTTGCCCACTGCATACAGAACTTCAACCCCGGAGATCCCGATGACACGGCCCTGCTGGACGGGCTGCTGGTGGTGGACGATGTCGCCCTGGAGATCCCGGGCATTGAAAGCCACTACGCTGTCGCCCTCGCATGCAAATAGGAAAAGAGCGGCGGAACGGAGAGCAATGACATGAAGATACTGGTTGCGGGCGGCGCGGGATACGTCGGGTCGGTGCTTGCGCCGATGCTCCAGGAGCGCGGGCATGAGGTGACGGTGGCGGACCAGTGCTGGTTCGGCAACCGGCTCCCCGCGTCGGTGCCCGTGGTGGAGACGGACCTTTTCGCGCTGGACGACGCGGCGCTGGCGGGGTTTGACCGGGTGGTTTTTCTGGCGGGCCTGTCCAACGACCCGATGGCGGAGTACGACCCCGCCATGAACTTCATCCAGAACGGGGCGCTGCCCGCGTATCTGGCGTTCCGGGCGAAGCAGGCGGGCGTGGGCCGCTTCATCTACGGGTCGTCCTGCTCGGTCTACGGGTACACGCTGGACAAGCTGTACAACGAGGACGCGCCGGTCACCTGCCCCTATCCCTACGGCATCTCGAAGCTCCAGGGGGAGCGCGGGGTGCTCCAGATGGGCGAGGACGGGTTTTCGGTCATCGCCCTGCGCCAGGGCACGGTCAACGGCCACAGCCCGCGCATGCGCTTTGATCTCATCGTGAACACCATGTGCAAGAGCGCCCGCACCACGGGGCGGATCACGGTGAACAACCCGGCTATCTGGCGGCCCCTGATAGACGTGCGCGACACGTCGGAGGCGTTCCTCCGCGCCGTGGAGGCCGACCCCGGCGTCAGTGGCGTGTTCAACGTGGCGAAGGACAACTACACCGTCGGCCAGGTGGCGGAGCGGGTCGCGGAGGCGCTGAAGCGGCTCACGGGCCAGTCCACGGAGATCGAGGTGCTGCACCGGCACGACCTGCGCAACTACAAGGTGGACTGCGCCCAGGCCCGCGCCGTGCTGGGGTTCTCCCCGCAGCGCGACATCGAAGAGATGGTGCTCTCCCTGCACGAGCACTGGGACGAGTACGGCGACCCGGAAGAGGAGCGCTACCACAACATCCGCGTGTTCAAGCGCCTGCACCCGGGGCTGAGCGCCCCCGTGTCCCTCCTGCCGGGGACGTGACGGGGCGCGCATTGGGCGCGGGGCCAACAAAGAAGGATTCAGGGCCATGAAGTGTTCACGACGTGCCTTTCTGGGCGGCATGGCCGCCGCAGGCCTTTCCGCAGGGATGCCGAAGGGAGGATTCGCCGCCAAGGGGGACGCCGGGGCGTCCGTCCGGCGGTACAACCTGTCGGTCTCCATTGACGCGCTCAAAGCCGACCCGGAGCTGCTGGACATTGTAAGCGGGGCGGGGGTGACGGACCTGTGGCTGGCCTGCTTCTTCAACGGGAACTTCTACCACCCCATCGGGGAGGTGATGGAGTGGAAGGGGCGCATTGAGGCGAAGGGCATGGCGGTGCACAACATCACCATCCCCCTCGGCCACCCGTCGTTCTCGGACACGCCGCCGGACTACATGCCCGGCGTGGACCTGAAGGCCTGGAAACAGGGGGTGCGCCCGGATGGCAAGCGGCACTACGGGGTGTCCCTCCATCCCCCGGCCACGGAGGCGAACGTCGAGGCCCTGCGCAAAATCAAGACCACGGACCCGAAAATCGTCTTCGTGGACGACGACTACCGGCTCGCGCCGTCCCCGGCCGACATCGGCGGCTGTTTCTGCGACGACTGCAAACGCGCCTTTCTGGAGAAGCACGGCTACGGCGCGCCGCAGTGGGACGCCCTGCTGGGCGCGGTGGCGGAGCGGCGGCTGACCGCCGAACTGCGCGCGTGGGTCACGCACCAGTGCGACATGCTGACGGCGTGCTTCCGCGCGCAGCAGGCCGCCCTCGCGCCGGAGGCGGAGATGGGCATCATGGTCATGTACCTCGGCTCCGAGAAGTCGGGCATCCGCCTGCCCGACTACACGGGGGTGCCCTTCCGCGTGGGCGAGCTCATGTTCGGCGACGCCTCCTTCGCCCCCGTCAAGGGGAAGACGGATGAGCTGTTCAGCGCCCTGTTCCACCGCCGGTTCACGCCGCCGGAGCGGGCGTACAGCGAGACGACGGCCTGGCCGCCCGACGGCCTCTCGGCGGCGAACATGGCCGCCAAGCTCTCCATCACGACCCTCGCGGACGTGCGCAACACCATGTTCATGAGCGGCGCGCGGGCCTTCCCGCGCACCCACTGGGCGACCCTCGCCCCGGAGATGAAAAAGCAGGCCGCGTTCCACCGGGAACTCGCCGGACAGGTTCCGCGCGGACCCTTCCGCCACTACTGGGGCGAGGGCGCGCGCTGGGCGGGCGATGCGAACCCCTACAGCCTCTTCCTCGCCTGCGGCGTGCCCTTTGAGGTGTCGGAGACCGTTTCGGACACGGGCTGGACCTTCCTCGCCGACGCCGACGCGCACGAGGCGGCGGGGGACCGCTGTGTCACGCGCGCGGCGGGCGGCGCGGGGCGCGCCGTGCCGGAGACACTGGATGCCCTCTTTGCCCTCAAGCGCGAGCTGCTGCCCGCGCTGGGCCGCGTGCCCGTGGTGGCCGAGGACGTTCCCGTGGTCTGCGCGTGGTACCCCACGGCGCGGGCGGCGCTCCTGTGGAATCTGGCGGAGGAGGCGAGGGAGGTCACCCTCCTCGCCGGGAAAGACCGCCGGACCGTCGCGCTGGGGCCGCTCGGGTCCGAACTCGTGTGCGACGTGGTCTGCGGATAGCGGGAGGTCTCACGAGACATCGTCCGACCCCCTCCAGTCCGTCACCCCCGCGAAGGCGGGGGCCCATGCCGTTGACGCGTGCCGTAATCCGCTGACCCAGGATGGATTCCCGCTTGCGCGGGAATGACGGCAGGAGTGTTTTCCGGCCCGCTACGGCATCTCCCGGATGAAACGGATGCATCCCGTTCCGTTGGGGCAGAGGCAGGCACCAAGGAGGCGCGGCGTGCCGGGGGCCGTTTCGGGCCACCAGAACCAGTGCAGCGCGCCGCCCGGCACCGGCAGCGCCACTGTGCCGAATGCCGTGGTTTCCGGCGCGCGCGACAGGTCGGCCTCCATCAGCGCCAGGATGCCCGGACCGTGCGGGGGCGCGTTCTCCCGGTGCGGCAGGGCCTTGACGCGGGCCTCCTTGGCCGTCCACAGGGCGTAGAACAGCAGGGTCCTCCCCGGCTCCGCGCTGGCGGCGAGGCAGGCATGCTCGGCGGGGGTGAAGAACCGCGCCGCGATCCGTTCCACCCCGGCGCGGGGACGGACGGCCTCCACATCCACGCCCAGGGGGCCGCGCGCGCCCGCGGCGAGGACCACCCACCCGCCCGCGTGGCTCAGGCTGGTGCGGAGCGCGGGGTCTTCGCGCAGTGCGCGCGCGCGCATCCAGTGTCCGGCGGTGAACTCGGCGCGCCGGTCGGGATGGGGAAGCGCGGCGGCCGCGTTGCGGTCCTCCGGGGCCAGTTCCCTCTCCATACGCTCCAGCAGGTCGGGGGTGTCAGGCCGCCTGACCGCCCGCAGAAGCATGGCGTCCTCCGCCGTTGCGGCGGGGGAGGGGGGCGTTTCCTCCGGCGCGTCCAGCGCGGAGAGGCTGCGCAGAAAAGGGCGGGCGTCCCTCACTAGAACCCTTCCTCATCGAAGTCGTCGGGCTCGTCCGGGTCCTCGTCGTCGCCGCCGTCGTCCGGTTCCTGGCCGGTCTCCTCCTCCGGGGACTCCTCCTCCCCGTAGGACGGCTCCGTCTCGGACTCCGTCTCGGACTCCGTCTCCCGGTCCGTCTGTCCCCCCGGCAGGCCCAGACTGGACAGGATGGCAACGTCCTGTCCGGCGGCGTCGAAGACCTCGTCCGCCACGAACACGGGGCACTTCGCGCGGACGGCGACGGCGATGCCGTCGCTGGGGCGCGTGTCAATGCGCAGCACCTGCTCCACCTGCCCGGCGGCGTCCACCTGCTCCACCGTCAGGTAGGCGAAGAAGGTCCCCTCCTCGAACTTGTACACCGTCACCGACTTCAGCGTTCCGCGCAGCCCCGCCAGAATGTTCAGCACCAGGTCGTGCGTCATGGGGCGCAGGGGCTTCTGCCCGCGGACGCCCAGACTGATGGCCGCCGCCTCAAAGGGGCCCACGCTGATCGGAAGCACCCGGTCCCCGGCCTGAAGCAGCACCGTGGGGGTGTTTTCCTCGTCCAGCGCGTAGGCACCCAGCACGTTCACTTCTATCATGGGCTTCTCTCCAAACGGTCAGAGACACCGGACCGCTCCTGGCCGATGGTACTCCAGGCACCCCCGCACCCGTCAACCGGGGGCGGCACGGACGGACCGGGGCGTCCTTCCATGGGGCCGGGTCCGTGCGTTCCGTGTTTGTCCGTGTTCGCCCGGTCCGGCCCCGCACTTTCCAGCAACCCGGCAAACGTGCAATAATGGGCAAAACCCGGCGGCCCCCCGCCCAACTTGGAGAGCATCCCATGAAGGAACGGCACCTCATCATCGGCGCGCACATCCACAACCGGGGCGAGAACGCGCTGAAAGTGCAGAAGCTTCTGACGGAGTACGGCTGCAACATCAAGACCCGCCTGGGCCTGCACGAGGTTGCCGAAGACTACTGCGCCCCCGGCGGCGTGCTCATCCTGGAGATGGCGGGCGACGACGCGGTGTGCCAGGAGCTGGCGCGCCTCCTCGGCGAGATCGAGGGCGTCGAGGTGCAGAAGATGGAATTCCGCCACTAACCCCGGACCCGGCATGACAGACTCCCCGACATCCCCCGGCGGGGGCGCGGTCCGCCGCGAGGGCGACCTGCTGGGCGCGCGCGACGTGCCCGCGGACGCGCTGTACGGCGTGCACACGCTGCGCGCGCGGGAAAATTTCCCCCTGGCCGGACGCCCCGCGCACCCGGAGCTGTTCCGCGCGTTCGGGGCGGTGAAGCTGGCCTGCGCGCGGGTGAACCGCGGCCTGGGCTGCTGGGCGGGGGCCCCGGAGAAGGCGGAGGCCCTGTGCCGCGCGTGCGCGGAGATGATGGAGGGGCTGCTGGACGCGTGGAACGTGACGGACGCGCTCCAGGGCGGCGCGGGCACCAGCACAAACCTGAACGTGAACGAGGTGCTGGCAAACCGGGCCCTCCAGCTTCTCGGGCGGCCGTTGGGCGACCACGCGGCCGTGTCGCCGCTGGACGACGTGAACCTGCACCAGTCCACGAACGACACCTACCCGACGGCGCTGCGGCTGGCGGCGATCCGCGGGCTGCGCGCGCTGGAGCAGGCGCTGGTGGCGCTCCAGGAGGCCTTCCAGGCGAAGGAGCAGGCCTTCGCCCATGTGGTGAAAATGGGCCGCACGGAGATGCAGGACGCCGTCCTGGTGACGCTGGGCCGCGAGATGGGCGCATATGCCGAGGCCTTCGCCCGAGACCGGTGGCGGGTCTACAAGTGCGAGGAGCGCCTGCGCGTGGTCAACCTCGGCGGCACCGCCGTCGGCACGGGCTACGCCGCGCCCCGCCGGTTCATTTTTCAGGCGGTGGAGGAGCTGCGCGCCATCACCGGCATCGGCTTCGCCCGCGCGGAGAACCTCGTCGAGGCCACGCAGAACGCCGACGTCTTCGTGGAGGTGTCGGGCATCCTGAAGGCCTGCGCCGTGAACCTGCTCAAGACCTGCGGCGACCTGCGGCTCCTGTCCTCCGGCCCCGAGGCGGGCCTCGCGGAGATCCGGCTGCCGCGCCTTCAGGCGGGGTCGTCCATCATGCCGGGCAAGGTCAACCCCGTCCTTCCCGAGGCGGTCTCGCAGGCCGCCATGAGGGTCCTCGGCAACGACCAGGTCATCGCGCTGGCGGCGTCGCAGGGAAACCTGGAGCTGAACGCCTTCCTGCCCCTTGTCGCGGACGCCCTCCTGGAGAGCCTCGACCTGCTCGCCCGCGCCTGCGCGCTCCTGCGCGCGCGGTGCGTGGAGGGCATCACCGCCGACGAGGAGCGCTGCGCCGCCCATGTGCGCACGACCTCCGCCGCGGCCACGGCGCTGGTCGCCGTGCTGGGCTACGAGGCCGCGTCCGCGCTGGCGAAGGCGTCCGCCGCCGAAAAGCGCCCGATCCGGGACCTCGCGCTGGAGCGGGGGCTCCTGACGGCGGAGGATTTCGACGCCCTGTTCACCCCGGAGGCCGTGTGCCGTCTGGGCATGCTCGACGGGTTCCGGTTTGACCGGGGTCCCGGAGAAGACCATGCAGACCACGCCTAAGTCCATGCGCCTGCACATCGGCCTGTTCGGCCGCCGCAACGCGGGGAAGTCCAGCCTGCTGAACGCCATCACGCGCCAGCGGGTGTCCATCGTGTCCGAGCACGCGGGCACCACCACGGACCCCGTGGAAAAACCGATGGAACTGCTTCCGCTGGGGCCGGTGCTCTTCATTGACACCGCCGGGGTGGACGACATCGGCGCCCTGGGCGAGCTGCGCGTGGAAAAGACCCGCGCCGTCCTCGACCGCACGGACCTCGGCGTCATCGTCGCGCAGGCGGGGGAGTGGGGCGACTTCGAGGAAGAACTGCTGAACGAGCTGGTCCGGCGGGAGGTGCCCGTCGTCGCCGTGTTCAACAAGGCCGACCTCGGAAAGCCGTCCCCGGCGCTGGCGGAGGGCCTCGCCGCGCGCGGGGCGCGCGTGGTGGAGACCGTCGCCTCCGAAGGGGGGGGCATCCTGGACTTCCGCCAGGCCCTGCTCGACAGCGCGCCCGCCGACTTCATCGAGACCCCGGCCATCGTGTCCGACCTCGTGGGGCCGGGCGAGATGGCCGTGCTCGTCGTGCCCATTGACAAGGAGGCGCCCAAGGGGCGGCTCATCCTGCCGCAGGTGCAGTCCATCCGCGACCTGCTCGACGGCGACGCCTACTGCATGGTCGTGAAGGAGCGGGAGCTGCGCGACGCCCTGGACCGTCTCACCCGCCCGCCAAAGCTGGTGGTGACGGACTCCCAGGCCTTCCTGAAGGTGGCGGCGGACACGCCCCGCGGCGTGCCCATGACCAGTTTCTCCATCCTCTTCGCGCGCTACCGCGGCGACCTGGTCACCCAGACCCTGGGCGCGGCGGCCATCGGCGGGCTGAAGCCCGGCGACAAGGTGCTTATCGCGGAGTCGTGCAGCCACCACCCCATCGCGGACGACATCGGCCGGGTCAAGATCCCCCGGTGGCTCACGCAGTACGTCGGCGGGAAACTCCAGATTGACCATGTGCAGGGCCACGACTTCCCGGCCACCCTCGCGGAGTACGCGCTGGTGGTCCACTGCGGCGCCTGCACCACCAACCGGCGCGCCATGCTCACCCGCATCCTGCGCTGCCGCCAGGCGGGCGTGCCCATCACCAACTACGGCCTCGCCATCGCGTACAGCCTCGGCATCTTCGAGCGCGCCCTGGAGCCCTTCCCCGCCGCTTTGGAGGCCTACCAGGCCGCCGTCGCGGGGAATCCCCCGGGGAGGTGACGTGTTCTTCGTGAACGGAATGGCGTGGCTGTTCGTGCCGGTACGGCTTGGAGAAACGATGAAACCCATTCTCACAGCGTCATTCCCGCGCACGCGGGAATCCAGGGTCGGCGTGACGGCCTCCCCCCGCGTCATGGACCCCCGCCTTCGCGGGGGTGACGGGGGAGGGGGGTGACTTCATGATTCCCGAACGCCCCCCCCTGGAAGAGATCGAGCGCTGGCTGCGCGAGGAGGACCCCGCGCGGCTGGAGGAACTTTGGGCGCGCGCGGACGCCGTCCGCAGGGAGCATGTCGGCGACGAGGTGCACCTGCGCGGGCTCGTCGAAATCTCCAGCCACTGCTGCCGCAAATGCGGCTACTGCGGCCTGCGCGCGGACAACCGGGACCTCACCCGCTACCGCATGGACCGGGAGGAGGTGCTGAACTGCGCGCGCGAGGCGCGTGAGTTCGGCTACGGCACCGTGGTGCTCCAGTCCGGCGAGGACTACGGCATCACGCGCGAATGGGTGACCGACATCATTCACGCCATCAAGGCGGAAACGGGGCTGGCGGTGACCCTGAGCCTCGGCGAGCGGCCCGACGGGGATCTGGTCGCCTGGCGGGAGGCCGGCGCCAACCGCTACCTCCTGCGGTTTGAGACCTCCGACCCCCGGCTTTACGCCATGATCCACCCGCCCGGACCGGGCCGCGACCTTTCCGACCGCATCGCCATGCTCCGCCGTCTGCGGGAACTCGGCTACGAGGCGGGCAGCGGCGTGATGGTCGGCATCCCCGGCCAGACCTATGCCATGCTCGCGAAGGACATCGCCACGTTTGGCGAACTGGACCTCGACATGATCGGCGTGGGGCCCTACATCCCCCATCCCGCGACCCCGCTGTCGGAGAACCGCCCCGTGGACGGCGTGGACCGCCTGGTGCCCATGCCCGCGCCCGACGGCGGGCAGGTGCCCAACACGGAGGCCATGACCTACAAGGTGGTGGCCCTCACCCGGCTGGCCTGCCCCGAGGGCAACATCCCCAGCACGACCGCCCTCGCCACGCTCAACCTCGCCCGGGGCCGCGAACTCGGCCTCCAGCGCGGGGCCAACATCGTCATGCCCAACCTCACGCCGCCGGAATACCGGAGCCTCTACGAAATCTATCCCGCCAAGGCCTGCATCTCCGAGACCGGCCGCGAGTGCCACTTGTGCATGAAAGCCCGCATCCGCGGCATTGGCCGCACCCCCGGCGCCGGCCCCGGCGGCCGGAAGAGGACGAAGTTGTAGCGGCTGCCGCGGCGCTTCGGCGGAACGGTTTGCCTCTTCGCTCAGGACTCCAGCAGGCGCGTGAGCCCGGGCTTGTAGACGGGGTAGCTGCCGTCGGGGTTCGGGAGGACGGGGGGCTCCATGGCGTCGTGGCAGTCCTCGGGCCGGGGCGGATAGGCGAAGTCGGAGTTGTTGACGCGCTCCCAGGTGATCTCCTCGCCGGTGTAGCAGGAGAGCTGCCCCATGATGCCGATCATGGTGCTGCGGGCCATGAAATCGCCGTTGTTGACCGGCTCGCCGGAGCGGATGGCCTTGAAGAGGGTGTCGTGCTCGACCTGGTAGGGGTTGCATTCGCCCTTCCAGCGCCAGGCGTTCTCGCCCCAGATCTCGCAGTTCAAAATGGAGGCGCGGCCCTTGCTGCCGAAGACGATGCTGGAGTTGTCGTTGAAGCAGTTCTCGGTGGTGCGGCAGAAGGCGTAGATGCGGACGCCGTTCTCCATCTCGTAGACCACGGAGTGGTGGTCGAAGACGTTGCCGTAGATGGGGTCGGTCATGGAGGAGCGGCCGGCGATGCCGTGGCACTTCACGGGCGCCTGGTCGCCGAGCACCCAGCTCGCGCGGTCGAGGTTGTGCACGAGGGACTGGGGCACGTCGTCGCCGGAGAGCCAGTTGAAGTGGTACTGCGTGCTGCACTGCCACTGCAGTTCGGACATCCACGGCTCGCGCGGCGTGATCTGGTAGGGGGGCCGCAGGAAGTTCTCCTCGAGGCAGACGATCTCGCCGATGGCGCCGTCGTGGATGCGCTGGATCGTCTCGGCGTAGCCGGAGTGGTGGCGGCTCTGGAGCCCGGAGGCGAGGCAGAGCCCCTTCTCCTTCGCCACCTCCGCCGCCTGCCGGAGCAGCCGGATGCCCGCAGGGTCTATGCCGTGGGGCTTCTCGACAAAGACGTGCTTCCCGGCCTGGAGCGCCGCCATGGCGTGGAAGGGGTGGAACTTGGCCGCGTTGGCGATGAGCACCACGTCGGACGCCTCGATGACGCGCTTGTACCCGTCGAAGCCCGTGAAGCAGTGGTCGTCGTCCACGGCGATGCGGTCCTTGAACTGGTCCTTGAGCCGCTCGCGCTTGGCCTGGATCCGGCCGGGGATCATGTCGCACATGGCGACGACGCGCGCGCCGGGGTCCGCCGTGAGCGCCTCCGCCGCCGCGCCGGTGCAGCGCGGGCCGCTGCCGATCATGCCGACGCGGAGGACGTCGCTCCCGGCGGCGTGGGCGTTGCGCGCGATGAAGGCCGCCGAGGACGCGGCCGTGGCCGCCGCCGCCGTCTTGAGGAAGTCGCGGCGGGTCGCGCCGCCGTTCACGCCGGATGCCGGTGTCTGCTGCATGGGGTCTCCTTTGCCGTGCCCGCGCCGGGAACGGACCGTCCGGACGCCGCGCCCTTTCTGTCCCGCCCGGAAAGCATAAGCATTTCCCTCCGGGCTGTCAAACGCGGAACAGCGGGGGCAGCCGAAATGGTGGCGAGGGCCCAAAGACACGGCAGGCGGGACGCCTGCGGTACGAAGGAGCCCCGCCCGCTGTCGTTCCGTACCGCAGGCATCCCGCCTGCCCTGCCGAATGTCCGGCCCGGTCAGGGTGTTGGGCAGCTTATGGGCAGCGTGCCCCCGGGGGTGCCGTCGCTTGCCCACAACTGGTGGCCGCGCGTTTCGTCGCCCGCAGAGAAGTACAGTTTCCCGTTCATGGCCGTGAGCTCATAGGGCGGGACGCCGCCCGCTGTTTCCGTGATGTCGCTCACCATCATGGTGCCGGGGGCGGTGCCGTCGCTCTTCCAAATCCCCACGCCGCCGTGGCTGTTTTCGGCGGTGAAGAACAGGACATCGCCCACGACCGCCTCATAGTCGCCGTAGCCGTAGAAGAGGGTCTGGTTGATCTCCGCGAGCAGGGCGCCGCCGGCGCCGGTGGTGGCGAAGAGGCCGCAGTGGACCTGGCTCTCGGCATCGGTGTAGAGGGCGACATACAGGAGCGTGCCGTTCAAATCCGTCAGGCCCCACGGGCGGTAGCTGAAGCCGTCCACCTTGTAGGTTGTGGCGCCGTCGCTGGCCCAGATGTGCGTGTTGAAGTCCTCCGTCTCCTCGGCGCCGAAGTACAGCAGCCCGCCGGACACCACGAAGTCGCCGGGGCCGAAGTCGAAGGTTCTCAGCGTCTGCGTGCCCGCCGGGGTGCCGTCGGTCACGACCAGGGAGTAGTTCAGCGCGTCGCCCGCGGCGAAAAGGGCCAGCCCGTTCAGGCCGGCGATCTCCGCCATGTTGACGCTTTGCGCCACAGCGACGGTGCCGTCCGCCGTGCCGTCGCTCCGCCACAGGGTCATCTGCTGGGGGGCCAGCTGGGTCCTGTTGTTGAAATACAGGACGCCGCCCACGTCCGCCAGTTGGCCGGGGTTGTATGCGGGATAGCCCGTGTCCGGCCCCCAGGCCTTCACGAGGCGGGTGCCCTGGGCCGTGCCGTCGGTCGCCCACAGTTCCCCGTTGTTGGTGCTGACGGCGCTGAAATAGAGGGTTCCGCCGATCCGCAGCGGGGGTAACGCCGGCGAGGATCCGACCAGACCCGTCACCCAGACCGTCCCCTCCTCCGTGCCGTCGCTGGTCCACAGCCCGTACTCGGTGCCGTTCGCGGCGAAGAAATAAAGCGCGCCGTTCAGGCTCGTGAGGAAGCGGATATCCGGGCTGCTCTGACCCGGGTAAAGGTCCCTGACCAGGCGGGTGCCCTCATAGGTGCCGTCGGTCCGCCACAGCTCCCTGCCGGAGTAGGGGCCGGTGGCGAGAAAATAGAGGGTGGACCCCACGGCGCAGAAGCTGTTCGGCGCAAAGAGGGTGTAGGTTTCAGGCATGAAGAAGGCGTCCACATAGCGGTTTTCGGTCATGGCTACGGTGACGGGCTCCGCAGTCCCGGAAAGTGCGCCGCCCCATATCTCGAAGCGGTTGCCCGCGTCGGGCACCGGGGTGAGGGTGACCACCGTCTCGTAGGGATAGGTGCCGCCGGGCGGGTCCAGGGTGACGCTGCCGCCGCCCGTGGGCAGCACGGTCAGGGTGTACTCCTCCCGCCCAAAGACGGCCGTGGCCGACTTGGGGGCGTCCATGGTCACCTGGGTCACCGTCGCGCCGCCCGACAGATCGCCCTGCCACTGGTCGAAATGCCAGCCCGTGTCGGGCGTCGCCGACAGGGTAACCTGGGTGCCCGGGGCGTAGGCGCCGCCGGGCGGGTTGAGGGCGACGGTCCCCCCGCCGGTGACGGTCACATTCAGCGCGTAGAGCGTCTCGGCAAAGACCGCCGTCAGGGTCTTGGGGGCGTCCATTACCACCGTGCCGGGATTCGCGCTGCCCGCCAGCGCGCCCTCCCAGTGGTCAAAGTGCCAGCCCGCCGCGGGCACGGGCGTCAGGGTCACGGTCGTGCCCGCGTTGTGGGGCGATCCGGCGGGGTCCGCCGTCACGGTGCCCTGGCCGATGACTTGGACGGTTAGCGCGTACTGGTCCGCCGCAAACACGGCGGTCACCGTTTTGTCGGCGTCCATCACCACGGACGTGGGGTTGGCGTTGCCCGCCAGCGCGCCCTCCCAGTGGTCGAAGTGCCAGCCCGCCGCGGGCACGGGCGTCAGGGTCACGGTCGTGCCCGCCGTATGGGAGCCCCCCGCCGGGTCTGCCGTAACGGTCCCCTGCCCCGTGACCAGGACGGTCAGCGCAAACTGGTCGGCCGTGAACACCGCCGTCACCGACTTCGCGGCGTCCATCACCACAGAACCGGGATTCACGCTGCCCGACAGGTCACCCTCCCAGCGGTCAAAGTGCCAGCCCGCCGCCGGGGCGGGCGTCAGGGTTACCGTGGTGTCTTTCTTGTAGGGGCCTGTGGCGGGGTCCACCGCCACGCTCCCCTGGCCGGCGACTTGCACGGTCAGCGCGTACTTGGGGCACCCGGCGAGGAGAAGCGGCAGCAGCGCCACCACGGCCACAAGACCGCATTTCCGGAAGAACGTGGACATTCCGAGACCCTCCTCGTGGTGAAAAACCCTTGGAAAACCGCCCCGCCCCGGCTCCCCGGGGAAACACCGGCGGTTTCCAAGCACTAATCTACCCCCGGATGCCTGTCCTGTCAATTGTTTTTTCCGAAGGATTATGGACGAAATGGACGAGGTGGACGGAAGGAACGGCGGACGCTCTGCCGGTCCTTGCGCGGTGCGGCCGGACCGGATAGAATGGATTCCGCACACAGCCCGCCCGGGCCGCGGAAAAGCGCGGCGCCGGGGCGGCGGCAACTGAACCACGCGCGGCAAGCGCACGAAAGGACAGGACCATGAAGGACGGCACAGTCGTTTCACGTCGGACGGTGCTTGCGGCGGGCGCGGCGGCGCTGGGGGCGCCGGCAATTCTGGCGGGCGCGGCCCCCACTTCGGACCCGGTGCGGGTGGGCCACATCGGCGCGGGCACGCGCGGGTGGGACCTGATCAAGTACACGGGCTCGGCGGAGACGGCGAAGGTGGTGGCGGTCTGCGACGTGTACAAGCCGCATCTGGAGCGGGGCATCGAGGCGGGCAACAACCCGGACGCGAAGCGGTACGCCAACTACCGCGACCTGCTCGCGGACCCGCAGGTGGAGGCCGTCGTCATCGCAGCGCCGGACCACTGGCACGAGCAGATGGCCATTGACGCGTCGAACGCGGGCAAGGCGGTCTACTGCGAGAAGGGCATGTCCACCTCGGTGGCGTCGGCCAAGCGCATGCGCGAGGTGATCCGGAAGAACAAGACGGTGTTCCAGCTCGGTCACCAGGGGCGGCAGTACCCCTCGACCGCCGAGGCCGGAAAGCGCATCCGCGACGGCGAGCTCGGCCCCGTCACGCTCGTTCACACGGGCCGCTATTTCAACGGCACCAAGGAGCGCGCGCCGTGGCGCTGGTACGGCTACTACTCCGTCTGGGACCGGCCCGACCCGGCGCAGGTGGTGAAGGACCTCGACTGGGAGGCGTGGCTCGGCCCCGCGCCCAAGATTGACTTCAACGAGCAGCATTTCTGGCACTGGCGCTGCTACTGGGCCTATGGCACCGGCCAGGCCGGCGACCTGCTTTCCCACGAGATGGACCACGTCCAGAGCGTGCTGGGCTGGGGCATCCCCGACTCCTGCATGTGCACGGGGTTCAACGCCTTCTACCGCGACGGCCGCGAGACGCCGGACACCTGGCAGGCGAACTACGTCTTCGAGAAACACGACTGCTCCGTGTCCTTCGAGGGCTGCATGAACTCCGGCCGCGAGCAGCCGCCCGAGTACATCGGCAAGAAGGGCCGCCTCATCTTCAACGGCATCGGCCAGGACGCCAACCACTTCCTCGTCTACCCCGACGCGCCCGCCTTCCCCCACATGGGGCGGCAGGCCAAGCCGGCCTACACCTACGACCCGACCGACGGCCCCCAGTGGCCCACGCACATGAACGACTTCCTCCGTTGCGTCCGCACCGGCGAGACGCCCAAGTGCAACGTGGACGAGGCCTTCATCGAGGTCGTCACCCTCCTCATGAGCGTCCAGTCCTACCACGAAAAGCGCCAGGTCCGCTGGGACCCCGCCACCGAGGAGATCGTCTGAGGCGGGAAATGCGAGGTCCGGCATGAGCTTGTTCGTTTGCGATTCCGCAGGCTTTCCGGAAAGAGACTGCTGCGGCGGTCCGGGGGGCTGGTGGGAACGAGATGGCTTCGCTTCGCTGCTAATGAAGTGGACGTATTCTTTCGCGCCCCAAGCTGCCGGTTGCTCTCTGCCACACGTGGAAATGGCCGAAAGCGAAAGTCTTGGGCATCCCGGAGGGATGCAAGACATTAGCCGGTGGTTGA